>NZ_JBSGJD010000222.1:0-16408 GCF_053605405.1 Amycolatopsis sp. NPDC003861 | reverse complement strand
GGTGCGTTGGACGCAACCAACGCCACATTGGGGCGCTTGAGTCAGTCCGTGACGCCGTCGGCCTCGGCGGCCTTGGCCACCGCGGCCGCGACCTCGGGGGCCACGCGCGGGTCGAGCGGCGACGGGACGATCCGGTCCGGGCCGAGGTCGTCCATCGCCACCGACACGATCGCCTCGGCGGCGGCCAGCTTCATGTTCTCGGTGATCGCCCGCGCGCCCGAGTCGAGCGCACCGCGGAAGACGCCCGGGAAGGCCAGCACGTTGTTGATCTGGTTCGGGAAGTCGCTCCGCCCGGTCGCCACGATCGACGCGTACCGCGCGGCCACGGCCGGGTGCACTTCCGGGTCCGGGTTGGACAGCGCGAACACGATGCCGCCGCCCGCCATGCGGCCCAGCAGCGACTCGTCGATCGTCGCGCCCGAGAGGCCGAGGAACACGTCCGCGCCCTCCAGCGCCTCCGCCAGCCCGCCCTTCAGGCCGGCCCGGTTCGTCGTCGCGGCCAGGCGTTCCTTGACCGGGTTCAGGCCCTCGCGGCCGGAGTGGATGATGCCGCGGGAGTCGAGCACGGTGACGTCGCCGATGCCCGCTTCCTGCAAGATCTTCGCGCAGGCCACGCCCGCCGCGCCGGCGCCGGAGACGACCACGCGCTGGTCGGCGATCGCCCGGTCGAGGACCAGGTTGGCGCCGCGCAGGGCGGCCAGCGTCACGATCGCCGTGCCGTGCTGGTCGTCGTGCATGACCGGGCAGTCCAGGGCTTCCTTGAGCTTGTCCTCCAGCTCGAAGCACCGCGGCGCGGAGACGTCCTCGAGGTTGACCGCTCCGAACGACGGCCGCAGCCGCACCAGCGTCTCGACGATCTCGTCGACGTCGGTGGTGTCCAGCACCAGCGGGATCGAGTCGAGCCCGCCGAAGGTCTTGAAGAGCACCGACTTGCCCTCCATGACCGGCAGCGACGCGCTCGCGCCGATGTCACCGAGGCCGAGCACCGCCGTCCCGTCGCTGACCACGACGACCAGCCGGTCCGCCCACGTGTAGCGCTTGGCCTTGGCGGCGTCCTCGGCGATCGCGCGGCTCACCTTCGCCACCCCCGGGGTGTACGCGATCGAAAGGTCACGCGGGCTGGAAATCGGGCGGGTGGCCGCCACCGAGAGCTTGCCGCCCTCGTGCCCGGTGAAGATCTCTTCGTCGGTGACCGGCGCACCGGTGGGGTCGCTCATGGGGTTTCCTGTCGTCGTTTCCGGTATTCCCCCGGTGGGAATGACGGAACTCGCGGTTCGGACTGAGGTCACTGGAATTTCTCCTGGGCATGCGAGCTGGGACCACGGTCCACAGGGGGAAACCGTGGGGGATTCCCGGCACGGCAGCCCAGCGCGGTAGCGCCGGCCTGTCGGCGAGGCGTCACGTCGGCCATCGGTGCCGTGGGTCTGGCGATGGCCGCGGACGCGGCGGTCCGGCCATTGTGACAGGTCCCGTGCCGCGGGTGACCCCTCGGTGCGGTTGATGTCACACCGGCGCCCTTTTCCCGGCAATTCCCAAGACGTCCGTCCGGTTTTGTAAGGCGCCCGATAAGGTGACGCCATGCAATTCCGCCGGCTGCGCGTCCCGGACGCCTACGAGTTCTCCCCCCGGGCGTTCCCCGACGACCGGGGCCTGTTCGTCGCCCCCTTCCAGGAGGACGCCTTCCAAGCGGCGGTCGGCCACCCGTTGCGGCTCGGCCAGGTGAACCACAGCGTGTCCCGGCGCGGCACGATCCGAGGCATCCACTTCGCCGACACCCCGCCCGGCCAGGCCAAGTACATCTACTGCCCGCGTGGCTCGCTGCTCGACGTCGTGATCGACCTCCGCGTCGGGTCCCCGACCTTCGGCCAGTGGGACACCGTCGTGCTCAACTCGCGCGAGTTCCGCGCCATGTATATCGCGGAAGGCCTGGGCCACGGCTTCGCCGCCCTCGAAGACGACACCGTGATGTCGTACTTCTGCTCGGAGCCCTACAACCCCACCGGCGAGCACGGCATCACCCCGCTGGACCCGGCGCTGAACCTGCCCTGGCCCGCGGACATCGAGCCGGTCCTGTCGGCCAAGGATCGCGACGCGCCCACCCTCGCCGAAGCCGTCGACCAGGGCCTGCTCCCGCAGTACGACGACTGCGTCGCCTTCTACGACAAGCTCCGCTCGGCGAACTGACCAACCTCCGGCCACCAGGCCGCTTGCCCAAGTAGTAAGCGCGCATATAGTCTGCCCGCATGGCACTTTACGATTACGAGCACAGCGAGACGTCCGCCGCCCCTGCCGCCGCGATCTGGCCGCTCTGGGCCGACACCGGACGCTGGCCGGAGTGGAACGCCGGGGTCCGGTCGGTGGTCCTCGACGGCCCGTTCGCGGTCGGGACCAGCGGCACGATGACGATGGACGGCAGGCCGCCGATCCCGTTCACCCTCACCGAGGTCACCGAGGGCCGCAGCTTCACCGACGAAACCCGGCTGCCGGACGCGTTCCTGCGGTTCGAGCACGTGCTGACCGACGTCGAGGGCGGCACGCGGATCACCTACCGCGTCACCGTCGACGGCCCGGACGGCTTCGGCGAGCAGGTGACCGAAGACACTCCCGACGCCATGCGCGCGCTGGCCCAGCTCGCTGAGGCAAGCTCACGGGTATGACGGCCCCGGAGTCCCGCCTGCCCGGCCCCGAGCGCAGCCCCGGCTTCCTGCTGTGGCGCGTGACACTGGCCTGGCAGCGGGCGATGCGGGCCGCGCTGGCCCCGCACGACCTCACGCACGTCCAGTTCGTGCTGCTGACCACGACGTGGTGGCTCACCCGCTCGGGCGAGCCACCGACCCAGCGGCAGCTCGCCGACCAGGCCGGCACCGACACGATGATGACCAGCCAGGTGGTGCGCAGGCTCGCCGGCCGCGGCCTGCTGGCGCGCGCCGACGACCCGGCCGACGCCCGCGCGAAGCGCCTGCAGGTCACGCCAGCCGGCCTCGAACTGGTGGCGAAGGCACTGAAGGACGTCGAGGCCGCGGACGCCGAGTTCTTCGCGGCCACCGACGACGGCTTCGTCGACGCGCTGGCCCGCCTCGGCCCCTGACCGGATCCCGGGGCTTCCCTGGGGACCATCCCGGATGTCCCGGCCGCGCGATCCGAGCAGGCTCACCGCCATGAAACTTCTCGCACTGGGGGCGGCCGCGGTCGCACTGGCCTTGCTGCCGGGCACCGCGGCCGCGGACGAACTTCCGACGTTCGACTTCACCGACTGCCCGGCGCCGCCCGCGAACGCCGACCCGGGCACGTGGCGCTGCGAAGCCTTTGTCTCACAAGGAAAGCTGACGATCGGTGCCCAGGAGATTCCGCTGGGCGAAATGCGGCTGACGTTCAACGAAGGCCGGGTGAACGGCCAGTACGCGCAGGTGTTCGGCGCGCTGCGGCACGAACCGGTGCGGGTGCCCGGCCTGGCCGGCACGACGCTCCAGCTGCGCTACGGCGGCTATTCGGACTTCCAGGGCAACGACGAGCGCCGCGGCGAGCTCGACGTCTACGCCGTGCTGCGGCACCCGTTGCTGCGCAAGGGATGCAGCATCGGCACGGCGGCCGCGCCGCTGCACACCGTCGTCCACGACGACCCGGCGCTGCCGCCGACCGTGCTGTCCAGGAACCCGCCGACGTTCCACTTCGGTGTCGTCGACCCAGCGCTGGCGCTCCCGGCGACGCAGCGCTGCGGCCCGCTCGGCAAGCTCGTCGACCGGAAGCTGGGGCTGCCGTCGGCGTCCGTGTTCCACCAGACGACGTACGTGCAGTACAAGCAGCTCTAACGCTTCTTCGGCGTCACCCAGATGGTGATCGTCCCGGTGACCACGGGCCGGCCCTTGGCGTCCGAAATGGTCACCGGGACGTCGAGGTCGAAGCCGTCGTCGCCGAACTCCGGCAGCTCCGGCAGGGCCGCCACCGCGCGCAGACCCGTCTCGGCCTTAGCGACGTACCGGACGTTCATGCCCTTCGGCAGCCAGCGGTGCGTGGTGGGGACGGTCGCCTCGGCGAGCATGCCCATCGCGATCTCGGCGAGGTTGCAGGCGGCGATCGCGTGAAACGTGCCGATGTGGTTGTGCACACCCCACCACTTCGGCGCGGTCACCTCGCAGTGGCCGGGCCGCAGCTCGCGCACCGACGGCAGCACCGTGCGGAAGTACGGCACCCGCAGGCACATCGCGGCGCTGAACAGCGGTTTTCCGATCGGCTTCCCGGCCAGCCGGTGCCACATCGCGAACGTCGGCGTCTCGGGCATGAAGGTCTCCTCGAACTAAGCTACCGTTCAGTAGCTAAGCAGACGGCCAGCCGCCGCGCAAACCGCCGGATATATTCGGGCGCGTGACCAACCGTCTCTTCCTCCTCCGGCACGGGCAGACCGAATGGTCGCTGAACGGGCGGCACACCGGCCGCACGGACATCCCGCTGACGCCGGCGGGCGAAGGCCAGGCCCGCGCCGCGGGCGGCACCCTCCGCAGCCTGGTGGGCGGCCCGTCGCTGGTGCTGTCGAGCCCGCGGGCCCGGGCGCTGCGCACGGCCGCGCTGGCCGGGCTGCGCGTCGACGAAGTCACCGAAGACCTCGCCGAGTGGGACTACGGCGACTACGAAGGCGTCACCACCCCGAAGATCCGGGAAACCGTGCCCGGCTGGACGGTGTGGACCCACCCGAGCCCGGGCGGCGAAAGCGCTTCGGACGTCTCGGCCCGTGCGGACCGCGTGCTGGAGCGCGCCCGGCGTGAGATCGAGGCCGGGGACGTCATCCTGGTGGGACACGGGCACTTCAGCCGCGTGCTGGTGGCCCGCTGGCTCGCCCTGCCCGCCACCGCCGGCGTCCACTTCGGACTCGACGCGGCCGGCATCGCGGTGCTCGGCGACGAGCGCGGCGAACCCCAGATCGAACACCTCAACCTGCTGCCCGCGGAGGACTGACGTGCCCGACGACCGCATCCGCCGGATCCGCCCTTCGGACGTCGAAGCGGCGGTCGGCCTGGCCTACGAACTGGCGGAGTACGAGCGCGCGCCGGACGAGTGCCACCTGACCCCGGCCCAGCTGCACGCCGCTCTGTTCGGCGACGAGCCGAAGCTGTTCGGGCACGTGGCCGAAGTGGACGGCGAGATCGTCGGCTTCGCGGTCTGGTTCTTGAACTACTCGACGTGGCGTGGGGTGCACGGGATCTACCTGGAGGACCTGTACGTCCGGGAGTCCCAGCGCGGTTCCGGCCTGGGCAAGGCCCTGCTGGCGGCCTTGGCGGCCGAGTGCGTCGCGAACGGCTACGCGCGGCTCGAGTGGTCGGTCCTGGACTGGAACCCGGCAACGGAGTTCTACAAGGCCCTGGGCGCGGTCCCGATGGACGAATGGACGGTCAACCGCCTCACCGACGAGCCCCTGAAGGCCCTGGCCGCCCAAGCGTAACTCGCGTGATCAGACCCGGATCTCGCGTGATTGGGGCCGCAACTCGCGAGTTACGGCCCCAATCACGCGAATTACGGGCTCAATCACGCCGGTTACGGGTTCAGTCCTCTTCGTGGCCTTCGCGCTCGGCACGGCGGCCGGCGAGGCCGCCGCGTTCGGCCGCCTCGGTCTCGGTCTCGCCCTCGCGGAGGCCGAGGGCCCAGGCCCGGGACGGCCGCCGGAACAGCAGGGCCAGGGCCGCGATGCCCAGCAGCGCGATCGGGACGCCCCACAGCGGCTCGCCGGACGGGCCCAGCAGGTACCAGCCGAGCCCGATCACGATCAGCGCGATCACCACACCCGGCGAGCGCGCCCACGTCTGGCCCAGCACCAGCCCGGCCGACGCGGCCAGGAACGCCAGCGCCACCACGATGAACGTGCCCGACTCGACGAAGACGTTGTTGCCGGGCTGCGCGGGCGCACCCAGGCCGTTCACCAGCACGACCACCCCGAACACCAGCAGGGCGAGCGACGGCACCGCGGTGACCACGCCGGCCAGCCGGACCTCACGGGGAGCGGGCGAGAGCTTCACTGCGGCGGCCTTCCGGGAGCACTTTTCGGCGGACACTTTTTCGGCGAACACAGTGGACTCCACCAGGGCGAGTCACCGTGCGTGAGCTCTTTCGATCGTATGCCACCCGGTCGGCCGTTTTCGCGGGACCGCCCCGGCGTCGAAAATCAAGATGTCGTCGATGAGCGGGCGGTCGGCCCGGGTGCACTTGTCACGACGAGCGGACACTCGCGCGTGAAGGAGGACCGCCCGGCACAGGGTCTCGTACGTGCTGTTCCCGGGGTTGCGCCCGTCACCATGCGGCGCCGGAAGGTTCTCGGGCCGCCGGAAGTCACTTACTCTGCGGTAATGCGCGCAATCCTCGTCGTGAATCCCCAGGCCACCTCGACCACCGCGGGTGGCCGGGACGTGCTGGCGCACGCGCTCGCCAGCCAGGTCAAGCTCGACGTGGTCGAGACGGACTACCGCGGCCACGCGATGGCCGTCGCGCGCTCGGCCGCGCGGGACGGCATCGACCTGGTCGTGGCGCACGGCGGCGACGGCACGGTCAACGAGGTCGTGAACGGCCTGCTGGCCGACGCTGTGCCATCCGGGGCTTCGCCCCGGGCCGAGGGCTCCGCCACCCGGACCCCCCGAAGCGGTGGTGGAGATCCGTCCGAAATCGGGCGAGTGCCCGCGCTGGGTGTCGTACCCGGCGGCTCGGCCAACGTCTTCGCGCGCGCCCTCGGCATTTCAGCCGACTCCTTCGAGGCCACCCACCAGCTGCTCAACGCGCTGGAGAACGACCGCTCGCGCCGGGTCGGGCTCGGCCTGGCCGACGGGCACTGGTTCACCTTCAACGCCGGCCTCGGCTGGGACGCCGACGTCGTCGGCCGGGTCGCCAAGCGCCGCGGCAAGCAGACCACCGCCGGCCTGTACCTGCGGGCCGCCGTCCGGTCGTACTTCCGGCCGCCGCTGGGCCGGCCGGCCCTCACGATCCGCGTCCCGGGCGAAGACCCGGTCGAGGCGCTGACCGCTTTCGTGTCGAACACCGATCCGTGGAGCTACCTGGGCGAGCGTGCCGTCCACCTCAACCCGGGTTGCTCGTTCGAGACGGGATTGGGGTTGTTCGCGCTGAACGGTCTGGGGTTGCCCACGGTGTTCAAGCATGTACGCCAAGCTTTGGCTACGAAGAGCAACCAGCGGGGCCGGCGTCTCGTGCGTCACGATGACCTGCCGATGATCCGCATCGACGCAGCTGAACCGGTAAACTTCCAGGTGGACGGCGACCTCGTCGGCCAGCGGACTCGAGTCGAATTCTTCAGCGTCCCGAATGCACTCACGGTAATCGTGTGACGACGGGACCGCTGATCGCCTGCGGCAAAGTGCCAGGTGCCGTTCGTCGACGGAGAAGCTCCACTCAGCGCATCAGCCTTTCCTTCGGACGGCTGTTTCGGAGAGAAACCGCAGGTCAGAGGGGTCGCTCGGCCGGGTGACCTGACTCACCGATCTCCCGGAAACCCTTGTCGAAAGCGGTGCTTCGTGAAAGCATTCACAAGCACCCAAGAACACGACCGCCATTGACGACTGTGGCGCGGCCCTCCCGCGCCATATGAAGGAGCTCACGAACATGGACTGGCGCCACGACGCGGCCTGCCGAGACGAGGACCCCGAGCTGTTCTTCCCGGTGGGAACCAGCGGTCCTGCTCTGTCGCAGGTTGCTCAGGCGAAGGCCGTGTGCCACCGCTGCCCCTCCGCTTCCGACTGCCTGGCCTGGGCTCTGGCCAGCGGCCAGGACGCGGGCGTGTGGGGCGGTATGAGCGAGGACGAGCGACGCGCTCTCAAGCGCCGCCGTACGCACATCGGCACGCGTACCAACGCCTGAGTTTCTCGAGATCCACCCAGGCCGAGCAGGAATTTCACCCGGCGGGCATTCGTCGTGCCCACGCCGTCTGGGGTGATACCTACCCGGCTTGAGCTTAACAACCGAGGCGAAACCACCTGGCAATGGGTGCGCTGAAACCTCACCGGGACTTCAAGTCCTCCCGCAAGCGCTGAACGGCCCGGCACCACGCACCTGGTGCCGGGCCTTCATCGTGTCGAATCAGAGGCGGCGGGACAGCGGGATGCGGAGCGCAGCTTCCGTGCCCGTCACGCGGGTCGACGACGTCTCCGTCCGCACCTTCCGCAGCGAAAGCGAGCCCCGCAGCTCGGACTCCACCAGCGTCCGGACGATCTGCAGCCCGAGCCCGTCCGAACGCTCCAGCGAGAACCCCGACGGCAGGCCCCGCCCGTTGTCGCGGATGACGACGTCCAGCCACCGCGCCGAACGCTCCACGATCAGCTCGACCTTGCCCGGCCGGCCCGCCGGGAACGCGTGCTCGACCGCGTTCTGCACCAGCTCGGCCAGCACCATCACCAGCGGCGTCGCGATCTCCGCGACCACCACCCCGAACGAGCCCTTCCGCGACAGCCCGACCTGCGATTCCGCCGTCGCGACCTCGCCGACCATCGGCAGCACGTTGTCGAGCAGCTTGTCGAGGTCGACGCGCTCGTCGACCGAGATCGACAGCGCCTCGTGCACCAGCGCGATCGACGTCACCCGGCGCACGGACTCCGCCAGGGCGAGCCGCGCCTCCTCCGACGTCGTCCGCCGGGACTGCAGCCGCAGCAGCGCCGCCACCGTCTGGAGGTTGTTCTTCACCCGGTGGTGGATCTCACGGATCGTCGCGTCCTTCGACAGCAACGCCCGGTCCCGCCGCTTCACCTCGGTGACGTCCCGGACCAGCACCAGCGCGCCCGCCGCCTGCCCGGCCGGCCGCAGCGGCAGCGCGCGGAAGAGCACCACCGCGCCGCGCCGCGAATCGGCCTCCGTCCGGCTCGACGGCTTCCCGTCGAGGGCCTCGATGATCCGGTGGGACACCTCGGTCGCGTCGAACGGGTCGCGGATCAGCGACCGCGTCAGCGGCGCCAAGCGCGTCCCGACCAGGTCGGACTCGTGCCCCATCCGGTGGTACGCGGACAACCCGTTCGGGCTCGCGAACACGACCGTGCCGCTCGAATCCAGGCGGATCAGCCCGTCGCCGACCCGCGGGGACGTGTGCGTGTCGGTCGCGTTCGTGCCGTTCGGCGGGAACGTGCCGTCGACGATCATCTGGCACAGGTCGCCGGCACTGCCCAGGTACGCGATCTCCAGCGGCGACGGCACCCGCGGCGCGGCCAGGTTCGTCTCGCGGCTCAGCACGGCGATGACCTCGTCGTGGAACCGCACCGGGATCGCTTCCCGCCGCATCGGCAGGTCGCGGTACCAGTGCGGGTCCTCCTCGCGGCAGATCCGCACCTCGCGCATGGCCTTCGCCAGCTGCGGGTGCTCCTGAACGGTGAACCGCGTGCCGACGACGTCCTCGGGGTGCGCGGTCGGCGCCGTCGTGGGCCGCGCGTGCGCGACGCAGACGAAGTCGCCGCCGTCCGGCTGCAGCTCCTCGGTCACCGGGACCCAGAGCAGGAAGTCCGCGAAGGACAAGTCGGCCAGCAGCTGCCACTCGGCGACGACGGTCTGCAGGTGGTCCGCCGCTTCCCCGGGGAGGCCGGTGTTGTCGGCGAGCAGTTCGGCGAGCGTGGACACGGCGTTACTCGACCACCCCGAGCAGGTCACCCTGCTGGACCCGGTCACCCTTCGCCACGGCGAGGCTGGTCAGCGTGCCCGCGCGTTCGCTCACGGCGGGTAGCTCCATCTTCATCGACTCCAGGATCAGCACGGTGTCACCGGCGTTCAGCGCGGCGCCGGGCGTGGCCACGACCTCGAGCACCGTGCCGACCATTTCGGCCCTGATCTCGGCCATCGACACCCTCCTCGCGCTCGCCCGACCACCCCATCCAACCAGAACGGGACGTCATGACACACTTGAGAGGTTGACCAGCTTTGACGACGAGGAGTGAGCATGTCGAAGCGCGCCCGCAAGCGTCGCGACCGGAAGAAGAACGGCGCGAACCACGGCAAGAAGCCCAACGCCTGAGCGTTCGGCATGACGAAGGCCCCCACACGGCTCGTGCGGGGGCCTTCGTAGTGCTCGGGTGCGTTATTCGGAGCGCTGCTCGAGGGTGATCTCGGTGCGTTCCACGGTGACGCCGCCGCGGGAGGCGACGGTCTGCCGGATCGACGCGCGCAGCCGGCTCTTCAGCTCGGCCGGGGCGTGGTCACCGCCGCACTTGCGGGCCAGCAGCTGCTTGATGTGCTCGTCGATGCCGTACTCCTCGAGGCACGGCGGGCAGTCCTCGATGTGGGCGCGCAGGGCGGCGTCCCGCTCGGGGCTGCACTCGCGGTCGAGCAGCAGGTAGATGTCGGCGAGCGCCTCTTCGCAGCGGACCTTGTCCGACGCGCCCTCGCACATGTCGCTCATCGCCCCGCCACCTCCTCCTTGGCACCCCGGATGAAGCCGCGCTCCCGCGCCACGTCGGCGAGCAGGTCGCGCAGCTGGGCGCGGCCGCGGTGCAGACGGGACATCACGGTGCCGATGGGCGTGTCCATGATCTCGGCGATCTCCTTGTACGCGAAGCCCTCGACGTCGGCCAGGTAGACGGCCAGCCGGAACTCCTCGGGCAGCTTCTGCAGGGCGGCCTTGACGTCGGTGTCGGGCAGGTTGTCCATCGCCTCGACCTCGGCCGACCGGAGCCCGCTGGAGGTGTGGCTCTCCGCCTTGGCGATCTGCCAGTCGGTGATCTCCTCGGTGGGCGCCTGCACCGGCTGCCGCTGCCGCTTGCGGTACCCGTTGATGTAGGTGTTGGTCAGGATGCGGTACATCCAGGCCTTGAGGTTCGTGCCGGCCTTGAAGGACGCGAAGGCGGCGTACGCCTTCAGGTAGGTCTCCTGGACCAGGTCCTCGGCATCGGCGGGGTTGCGGGTCATCCGCATCGCGGCCGAGTACAGCTGGTCGAGCAGCGGCATCGCGTCCCGCTCGAAGCGCTCGGCGCGCTCGGCCTCGGTCGCTTCTTCCGGCGCTGAGTTCTGCGTGCTCGGCAAACCGTTCCCTTCCCGCTCGGCGTCGATGCGCGTGCGCGCATACGGCGGACCCGAGTTTACGCGGGGACCGGGCACGCCGCGGTTCGCCGGTGCCTCGGGACGGCGGCGGCTGCGTGAGCGTGTGGTGGCGAGCGTTGTTGTCACGTCCCGTACAACCGATCGGGGGGATCGGGCATTCCCTAGACTTCCGCCATGGCTGGCAAAGGCACCCCGGCGACGGCGTTGCTGGGGAAGCAGAAAGTGGCGCACACGCTGCACGCTTACGACCACGACCCGCGCGCGGAGTCGTACGGGCTGGAGGCTGTGGAGGCCCTCGGCCTGGACCGCGCGCGCGTGTTCAAGACGCTGGTCGCCGAGGTGGACGGCAAGTTGGTGGTGGGCGTGGTGCCGGTCACCGGCCAGCTGGACCTCAAGGCCCTGGCGGCCGCGGCGGGCGGCAAGAAGGCGAAGATGGCCGACCCGGCGGCCGCCCAGCGGGCGACGGGGTACGTACTGGGCGGAATCTCCCCGCTGGGCCACCGCAGCCGGCTGCCGGTGGTGATCGACGCCTCGGCGGAGGGGTTCGAGACGGTGTTCTGCTCGGCGGGCCGGCGAGGGCTGGAGGTGGAACTGGCCCCGGGCGAGCTGATCCGGCTGACCGGCGCGGTGGTGGCCCCGATCGGGGCCTGAGTCAGGCCAGCGGCCGCAGCACCCGCGACAGCCACTCGGTCGCCGCCCGCGAGATCGTTTCCAAATCCTTCCCCAGGCTGTGGTCGCCGTCCACCAGCACCAGCTCCTGGTGAGGCCCCGGTTTCGGCCGCCCGAACGGGTCGCGCTCCCCCTGGATCACCAGCGTCGGGACCTCGACCGCGTCGAACTCCGGCTGGCGGGTCTTCTCCGGCCGGCCCGGGGGGTGCTCCGGGAACGCCAGGCACAGCACCGCCACCGCCTGCCCCGCCGACGCCGTCCGGCAGGCGACTCGCGCGCCCGAAGACCGGCCGCCGAACACGAACGGCAGGCCGTCGAAGCGCTCCGACAGGTCGTCCGCCACCGTCAGCCACGCCGTGTCCAGCTGGTTCGCCGGGGCCGGTGCGCGGCGGCCCGCCACCCGGTACGGCTGCTCGACCAGCGCCACGTGCACGTCCGCCGCCTGCGCCGCGCGCGTCACCGCCACCAGGTCCTTCGCCCCGAGGCCGCCGCCCGCGCCGTGGCCGAGCATCAGCACCGCCTCGCCCTCTTCGGCGCAGTGCAGGTACACCCGCGCCGGGCCGTAGGCGGTCTCGATCGGGATGGCCGTCATGGCTTCGGCGCGTCGAACAGCGCGCTCTCCTGCGCCGGGTCGACCCGGTCCAGCAGCTCGGGGCCGTTGTTGCGGACGTTGTTGACCTTGCTCGAGATCGGCCGCAGCTCCAGCGACGCCACGATCTCCTCCGGCGTCGGCACCAGCAGGTCGGTGACGTCTTCGCGGTCCGGGTCCAGCCAGCCGTCCCAGTGCGAGCGCGGCACGATCAGCGGCATCCGGTGGTGGACGTCGGTGAGCTGGCCGGCCGCGTCGGTCGTGATGATCGAGAACGTGATCAGCGGCGACGCCTTGTCGTCGTCCTTCGGCCGCCAGCTCTCCCAGATCCCGCCGAACGCGATCGACGAACCGTCGGGAGAAGTCATGTAGAACGGCTCCTTCTCCTTGCCCGTGCGGCGCCACTCGAACCAGCCGTCGGCCGGCACCAGGCAGCGGCGCGACACCAGCGCGCGGCGGAAGGCGGGCTTCTCGGCGGCCGTCTCGGCGCGCGTGTTGATCATCCGCGAGCCGACCGACGGGTCCTTGGCCCAGAACGGCACCAGGCCCCACTTCATCATCCGCAGCGAGCGCTCGGCGGGCTCGTCCTCGAGCACCTGGCCGTCTTCGTCACGCGGGTGCCGCTGCACGACCGTGACCACGTTCTTCGTCGGCGCCACGTTGTGGTCCGCCCGCGCGCGTCCCTCCGTGAGGTCGATCGCCTCGAACTCCTCGATCAGCTTCGCCGGGTCCTTCGTGGCGGCGTAGCGCCCGCACATCCCAACCTCCTCGTGCCGAAGCAGCCATCGTTACACGCAGGCCAGGGCCCTGGCGAGCGGCGTGGGATCATTCGGGTGGGCACCGGCGCACGAGAGGACGAGGGTTTGGCGCGCAACGACTGGAGCAAGCTGGACGAGTCCGACGTCCGCGTGCGTCCGGGCAAGGGCAGCCGGCCCCGCAGCAAGCGCCGTCCCGAGCACGCCGACGCCGTCACGGCCATGGTCATCGGCAAGGACCGCGGCCGCTGGACCTGCGCGGTCGACGCCGATCCGGGCCGGGTGATCACCGCGATGCGCGCCCGCGAGATGGGCCGGACCCCGGTGGTCGTCGGCGACCGGGTCGGCATCGTCGGAGACGTCTCCGGCAAGCCGGACACCCTCGCGCGGATCGTCCGGGTCGACGAGCGCACCAGCTCGCTGCTGCGCACGGCCGACGACACCGATCCGTACGAGCGGCTGGTCGTCGCGAACGCCGAGCGCCTGCTGATCGTCACCGCGCTGGCCGACCCCCCGCCGCGCACCGGCTTCATCGACCGCTGCCTCGTCGCCTGTTACGCCGGTGGCGTCGAGCCGGTCCTCTGCCTGACGAAGGCCGACCTGGCCAGCCCGGACGAGCTCCTGGCCGGCTACGCGGGCCTGGACGTCCCGGCGATCGTGACCCGCTTCGACGAGGAGCCCGAAGGCCTAGCCGACATGCTCAAGGACCGCGTGACGGCCCTGGTCGGCCACTCCGGTGTCGGCAAGTCGACATTGGTCAACCGCCTGGTCCCCGCCGCCGAACTGGCCACCGGTGTGGTGAGCGCCGTCGGCAAGGGGCGCCACACGTCCGTGGCGGCGGTGGCGCTGCCGCTGCCGGACGGCGGCTGGGTGATCGACACGCCCGGGGTGCGGTCGTTCGGGCTGGCCCACGTCACCGCGGACGACATCGTGGACGCCTTCGAGGAGTTCGCCGAAGCCGCCGAGGAGTGCCCGTCGGGCTGCGGGCACCTGGGCGCGCCCGAGGACCCGGACTGTGCGCTCGACGACGTCGTCACCGAGGGGAAGGCGAGCCCCGAGCGGCTCGCTTCGCTGCGGCGCCTGCTGGCGTCGCGCGGCGGCCACGATGTGACTCGCGCCACCGAATCCTGAGGCAACCGGGAACCGATCGCGGATCGTCACCGTCACATCGGTAACCATTCGCCCGTTCGGGCGATATGCCGAGCGGAAGATCCGATCCTGAGGGGAACTCAATGCGCAAGACCACCTTGGTCGCCGCGGGTGCCGCGCTGGTGCTCACGCTGACCGCCTGCAGCGGCAACTCCGCTCCCGGCACCGCCGAACCCGCCGCCGCGGGCGGCCAGAGCCAGACCGACGGCCTCGCCTCGCCCTTCACCGACGCGATCAAGCTGGCGTCGGAGGCGAAGCAGGGCACCGAGAAGTCCAAGTCGGCGAAGTTCACCATGGAGGGCTCCGCCGCCGGCCAGACCATGACCGCTTCCGGCGCGATGGCCTTCGACGGCGCGAACACGAAGTTCTCGATGACCAGCACCGCGGCCGGCCAGACCACCGAGATGCGCATGGTCGACAAGGTCATGTACATCAAGCTGCCCGCCGAAGACCAGAAGCAGATGGGCACGGACAAGGCGTGGGCCAAGATCTCGGCCGACGGCACCGACCCGCTCTCGCAGGCGCTGGGCGGCGCGCTGTCCAAGTCGGCGGAGCAGAGCGACCCGAGCAAGATGCTCGAGCAGATCTCCAAGACGGGCCGGATCGTCTCGTCCGACCAGACCGAGCTGAACGGCCAGAAGGTCAACCACTACAAGGTCGAGCTCGACGTCGCCAAGGCGATCGACCAGTTCACCGACCAGGTCCCGGCCGCGGCGCGCGACCAGCTCACCGAGAAGCTCAAGGGCAAGGACCTCAAGCTCCCGGCCGAGCTGTGGCTCGACAAGAACAACCTGCCGGTGCAGGTCACCATGGACCAGGGCCCGATGATGCAGGCGATGGGCGCGCCGGCCGGTGACGCCAAGTTCACGATGAAGTACACCGACTGGGGCACCCAGGTCGACGTGGCGGCCCCGCCGGCCGACCAGGTCGTCGACCTCGGCGAGCTGATGAAGAAGGCCGGCCGCTGACACCGGACGACGCTGAGTAGCGGCGGCTCCCCCGAACGAGATCGGGGGAGCCGCTGTGTTTTTGTGGGCGCCATGCGCAAAGCCGCCGTGGTGCTGCTGTTCGCCCTGCTCGCCGGAGCGTGCTCCGACCCACCGCCCCGCCCGGCGTTCGAGGACGCGCGAGCACTCGCGGACGCGGCGACGACGGCCACGACGAACGGCGGCTCGGCGAAGTTCGGCACGGACATCGCGGTCGGCTCGGTCCGCTCGAAGGGCCAGGGCCAGGCGCGGTTCGCCGCAGGTGGGACGGCCCAGACGCTGACGACGGACTTCCTCGGCGAGCCGGTGGAGCTGAGGCAGGTGGCCGGAAAGCTGTACGCGAAGGTGCCGGAGGGCTCGCGCGACGAGGTCGGCAGTGGGAAGCCGTGGATCGTGGTGGCGGCGGACGGGACGGACCCGTTTTCCCAGGTCCTCGGCGGCAGCTTGACCCAGCTGGCGGAGCAGAACGACCCGGCCCACACACTGGGCGAGATCCGCACGGCGGGCACGATCATCGCGGCCGAGCGCGGCCACCTGAACGGGGCGCCGGCGGAGCACTACCGCGTGGACCTGGAACTGGCCCGCCTGGGCACGGACCTGCCGGCGGGCCTCCCCCCGGACGCGGCGGCCCAGGTGGGCGGCAAGTTCCCGGTGGAGCTGTGGCTGGACGAGGCACACCGGCCGTTGCAGATAGTGCTGGACCTGACACCAATCCTGCCGGGCGCCGAGGCGCGCATCACCACGCGCTATTCGGACTGGGGCACCCCGGTGGACATCCAGCCCCCACCGGCGGGCGAGGTGGGCTAATTACGCTTCGCCCGCGCGTCTGCCCTCGGCTCCGACGAGGCCGGAGCTCTTTCAGCGCCTCACTGGCGGGAACGGCACGCGCACGCCGGACCGGCACCCTGCCCAGGCCTGCCCCGCCACCCCGATCCGAAGCCCAAACACGGCCGGTAGTGCCGGGTCAAGACACGCTTTCCCGCCCTGACCCGGCACGCGCACGCCGGACCGGCACCCCACCCAGACCCCCCACCACCCCGATCCGAAGCCCGAACACGGCCGGTGGTGCGGGGTCAAGACACGCTTTCCCGCCCTGAGCCGGCACGCGCACGCCGGACCGGCACCCCACCCAGACCTCCCCCGCCACCCCGATCCGAAGCCAGCACGCGGCCGGTGGTGCCGGGTCAAGGCATCTTTCCCGCCTTGACGCGGTACCACCGGCCGTAGTGACAATCACGGCTTCGGGGTGGTGGGCACCA
>NZ_JBSGJD010000221.1:0-16483 GCF_053605405.1 Amycolatopsis sp. NPDC003861 | reverse complement strand
GTCGACCACCGAGATATAAACCCATAAGCAAACTCTCTTTCCATACACGCCGCTCGTCCGATCTGAGCCAAGCGCCCCAATGTGGCGTTCGGTGCGTCAGACGCACCGAACGCCACATTGGGTGCGTCAGACGCAACCAACGCCACATTGGGGCGGATGGGGCAGGGGAGCCGACGGGTCAGTGGTTCCGCAGGCCGAGGCCGGTCATCATCGCCGTGACGCCGGCGCGGTACATCTCCTCGTGGGCCTCTTCCGTCGGCGGGATGAACCAGTCCGGCAACGGCCGCCGCGAGGCCATCAGGAGTTCCGCGCCCACCAGGCCGTGGATCGCCGTCCACAGCCGGTAGGCCACCGAGCGGGCGTCCGCTCCCGGCGGGCAGACCCGCTGGACCCGGCCGATGAACAGGGTGAACGTCGTCCGCAGCACCGCCGACCGCAGGCCGGGGTCCGGGTCGAACCCCGGCACCGGGCGCTCGAACATCAGCGCGTAGCGGGTCGGGCTTTCGCGGGCGAAGCGCCGGTACTCCAGCGCGAGGTGCAGCAGGTCCGCGACACCGTCCTCACTCGACGGCGGCAGGCCCTCCAGCAGCTCCCGCAGCGAGTCGAAGGTGCGCTCGTACAGGGCGTCGAGCAGGCCCGCGCGGCCGCCGAACCGGGCGTAGACCGACAGCGTCGACGCGCCGGCCGCCTCCGCCACCCCGCGGACGGTCAGCCCGGGGACCCCGCGGTCCACGAGCACCGACAACGCCGCGTCGAGGTAGCGCTCGCGACCGCCCTGATCGGCCGGGCGCATCGGCAAGTGCCTGGTAGCCACGGCGCACCCCCTTTGCGGCAGCCGGGCGCAGGGCGGCGTCCGGGTGACCCACCCGCAGCAGAAGATACGATATCCGCCGCGTCTTGGGAATGCGCCGGATGTCCGGATCGGCCGCTTCCCGCGACCCGAGAGGATTTCAGGCGGATGGATCACCCCGAGCCCGGCACGGTCGTCGTCACCGCGAGCGGCGACGGCACCTACACCCAGCAGGTCGTCACGGCGGGCCACACGCTGCTCGTCGACGAACCGGTCGCGGTGGGCGGCACCGACGCCGGCCCGAACCCGTACGAGCTGCTGCTCGCGTCATTGGGCTCGTGCACGGCGATCACGCTGCGGATGTACGCCGACCGCAAGGGCATCCCGCTGACCAGGGCGACCGTCCGGCTGCGACACGACCGCATCCACGCCGAAGACTGCGCGCGCTGCGAAACCGAGCGTGGCCTGCTCAGCCGGATCAACCGCGAGATCGAGCTCGAAGGCGACCTCGACGCCGAACAGCGCGCCAAGCTCATGCTGATCGCCGACAAGTGCCCGGTGCACCGGACGCTGTCGTCGGAGATCGTGATCGAGACGCGGGAAGCCACCGGCTTTTAGGGGGCCCGGGTGGCGAAGCCCCCGGCCCGAGGCGAAGCCTCGGTTGTCGCGACCGCTCAGGCGGCGCGCACGGTCACCGCGGCCGGCCGGGCCGGGCTGACCGACGGCACCCAGATCCGCTCGAGCGCCGCGGCGCGGGCCTTGCGGCGCAGGCCGGCGAAGCTGTGCTTGGCCGGCACCAGCAGCGTGCTCAGCCAGGTCCGCCGGTAGTCCGCGAGCGCCACGGCCACCGAGAGGTGGACGAGGCAGTGCACCAGCCCCGGCGTGCCGAGCCGGTGCTTCCCGACGTGCTTGCTGATCGCCATCGTTCCTCCGCGTGGGCGATGCTCTTCGCGCGCACCGTACGCACTGCGGCGTGGCGAGGTGGGTAAGCAACACGGCGTGTCCGGATATCGGTTGAGTCACGCGCCTGACTAGGGTGATCGGCATGTTGCGTGTGGGGTTGACGGGTGGGATCGGGGCCGGGAAGTCGACGGTGGCGAACAGGCTCGCCGAACACGGCGCGGTGCTGGTGGACTCCGACAAGATCGCCCGCGAGGTCGTCGAACCCGGCACCGAGGGGCTCGCCCGGCTGGTCGCGGAGTTCGGGTCCGGCATCCTGGCCGAGGACGGCTCGCTCGACCGGCCCGCGCTCGCCGCGAAGGCGTTCGCCGACGACGAGTCGCGGCACCGGCTGAACGCGATCGTGCACCCGCTGGTCGGCGCGCGCACCGGGGAGCTGATGGCGGCCGCGAAGCCGGACGCGATCATCGTCCACGACATCCCGCTGCTGGTCGAAAACGGCCTCGCGACCGCGTACCACCTGGTCGTGGTCGTCGACGCGCCGGTCGAGGTGCGGGTGCGGCGGCTGGTGTCGGCGCGCGGGATGGCCGAGGAGGACGCGCGGGCGCGGATCCGGGCGCAGGCGAGCACCGAGCAGCGCCGCGCCGTCGCGGACGTCTGGCTGGACAACGGCGGCGCCGAAGACACCGTGCTCGCCGAGGTGGACGCGCTGTGGGCGGATCGGCTGGTGCCGTTCGAGGCGAACGTCCGGCTGCGGCGGCCGCGGCCGCCGGTGTCGCCGAAGATCGCCGAATACGACCTCACCTGGCCGGCGCAGGCCGAGAAGGTGCTGGCCCGGGTCCGCGCCGTGGCGGGGGAGCCGGCCCGCCGCGCCGACCACATCGGGTCGACGGCCGTGCCCGGCCTGCCGGCCAAGGACATCCTGGACCTGCAGCTCACGGTGTCCACTTTGGACGAGGCGGACGCGCTGGGCAGCCTGCTGGCCGACGCCGGCTTCCCGCGCCTCGAAGGCGACTGGTACGACGACGCCCTGGACGGCACCGGGACGTGGCCCAAGCGCCTGCACGTCGGCGCCGACCCGAAGCGGCCGGTGAACCTGCACGTCCGGTCGGTGGAGACGCCGGCGTGGCGGCTCGCCCTGCTCTTCCGCGACTTCCTGCGCGCGAACCCGGACGAGCGCGACGACTACCGCGACGTCAAGCTGCGGCTGGCCGAGGCGCACGCCGCCGACGGCAACGTCGCCGCCTACGCCGAGGAAAAGCAGGAGTGGGTCAACGCCGTGTTCGCCCGCGCCGAGAAGTGGGCCGCGGCCACCGGCTGGACGCTCTGAGCGCGCATGTCCTTGAGCTGCGGCCAGATTTCGGCCCAGCTCCCGGTGCGGCCGGTCAGCAGCCAGACGGGCATGTGCTCGCTGGCGTTGCGGATCCCGAGCCGGTTGCCGACCTGCCCGACGATCCGCGCGTCGCCGAAGTGCTTCGCGATCTTCGACGGGTCGTAGCCGACGAAGAGCACGTTGCGGGTGTCGTCGGCCGGACGCCCGAAGTACCAGAAGCCCCGGCTGGCGCTGGACGCCTGGGGCAGGCCGCGCTCGGGCCCGTACCGGTCGAGCGCGCCCGCCTGCCAGTACCCGCCGGTGACGATCGCCGTGTCCGGCGGCGCCGTCCGGTACAGCGCGGCGACATCGGCGGCGAGGTCCGGCCAGCCGATTTCTTCGGCCGCGTAGGCGGGCCGTGGCGCGCCCGGGTGCTCGACGAGCCAGTGCGCCGGCCAGACCGGGAGCGTGAACGGCAGGCTGAAGAGGGCGGACACGGCGAAGACCGGCCAGGCCGGCACCCACCGCCACCACCGCGCCGGCTCCCGCGCTTCGAGGTGGACGGCGGCGGCCGCCCACAGCACGCCGAACGTCCCGGCGGCGTAGTAGTACCGCCCGTTGGCGGCCAGGAAGACCGCGACGACCCCCAGCGCCGTCCAGCCGAGGAACCGGTAGGGCCGCAGCTTCTTGCTCGCCACCAGCACGGCGACGCCGTAGAGGACGCCGAGCGCGCCGATCACCCAGCCGGCGCCGGCCAGCAGGTCCGGGACGAAGCTCGCGCGGCCGCCCGCGGCGTCGACCTCGGCGCCGACGGCGTCGCCCATGCCGAGCTGCGGCCAGCCGTTCGCGCGCTGCCAGAGCACCGTCGGGACCAGGGAGCCGGTGGCGATCAGGGCGCCCAGCCAGAGCTTCGGGCGGCGCAGCAGGTCACGCGGCCCGAACACGAGCACCGCGAGCCCGGCCACCACCCAGAACGCGGCGATGAGCAGCTTGCCGTTCAGCGCCACCGCCGTCACGACGCCGAGCCAGACCAGCAGCGTGTCGTGGCGGGTGCGGACCCAGCGGACCAGCAGCCACAGCGCGAGCGTCCACAGCAGCGGGTCGATCGTCGACGTCGCGAGGTAGTGGCCGCTGCCGACGAACTGGCCACAGATCGCGTACGCGGCCGCGGCGCGGGCCTGGGCCTTGCGCTGCCCGCCGAGCTCCCGGGCGATCAGCGCGGTGACGACCACGCCGGCCGCCGTCGCGGCGATCGCGGGCAGCCGGAAGACCACGAGCGAGCCGGGAGCGAGCGTGTCCATCGCCCGGGCGAGGGCGGGCACGAGCGGCGGCTGGTCGGCGTACCCCCAGGCCAGGTGCCGGCCGGCGGCGAGGAAGTACAGCTCGTCGCCGAAGTAGCCGTAGCGCCCGGCGGTGAGCAGCAGCGCGGTGGCCGTGCCCGCCGCGAGCAGCAGGACCGGGAGCCGGGCGAACGGGGCGAGCTCGGCTTCGGCCTGGTCGGGGGCCGTGGCCACGGCGTCCATCGTGCTCCTGTTCCTCGTCGGCGCCGGTCTTCCCGCACCCTACGTGCGGGTCCGGCGGCGCCGGGGTCAGGGGTGACGCCGCCAGGTCAGCGCGATGTCGAGGGTGGCCAGCCAGGCGGCGAGGTCGTAGCCGTGCGCGGCCAGGCCCTCGACGGCGGTGTAGGTGGTCTTCAGCGCGTACTCGGCCTCTTCGGCGGTGACCAGGCCCGCCTCGAGGGCCTCCAGGAGCTCGTCGGTGTCGATGACCCGCAGGGAGAGCTTGTCCTTGAGCACGATGTCGACGTAGAGGTCGGTGGCGACCCAGCGCGGGCCGTCGCGGTGGACGCGGACGACGTCGAGGTAGAAGTCCTGGTCGCGTTCGTGGCCGGGGGAGAACCAGAAGTCGGTGAAGCGCAGGCCCAGCGTGGGCACCAGCCACGACTCGAGGTAGTGGAACTGGGCGCGGCCCGGCGTCGGGCGCGCGAGGTAGAGGCCGAACGGCTCCTCGCGGAACTCCTCGACCTCCCGCCGGATGCCCTTCGGGTCGATGTTCGCGCGCGCGGCGGGGTCGAAGACCTCGACCTTCGGGGGGTGCAGTGCGGCCATGCGCGTCATCCTGCCGGGCCGGTCACGAAACGCGAACCCCCGCCCCGGGCGTCACGCATTCGGGCTAAGGTGCGCCGAGCTTCCGGGGAACGAGGGGGACTGGGGATGTTCGGGATCATCAGGCCGTGCCGCCACCGGCTGTCCGAAGGCCTGCACGCGGACTGGATGGCGCACCTGTGCGGGCTGTGCCTCACGCTGCGCGACGAGCACGGCCAGTTCGCCCGGGTGGTCACCAACTACGACGGGCTGATCATCTCGGTGCTGGTCGAGGCCCAGACCCCGCGAGCGGACGGCCGCCGCGAAGCGGGCCCCTGCCCCCTGCGGGGGATGCGGACGGCTTCGGTGGCCCGCGGCGAGGGAGCCCAGCTGGCGGCGGCGGTGTCGCTGGTCCTGGCGGCGGCCAAGGTCGGCGACCACGTCGAGGACGGCGACGGCGCGTACGGAAGGCGCCCGGTGGCGGCGGCGGCCCGCCGGGTCGCGGCCCGCTGGACCGCACAGGGCCGTCGCACGGGCGGCCGGGTGGGGTTCGACACGACGGTGCTGACGGAGGCGGTCGAAGGACAGGGCTCGCTGGAGTCCTCGGTCCGGTCGGGTGACTCGCCGCTGCTGGCGACCGAACCGGCGGAGAGGGCCACGGCGGCGGCGTTCGCGCGCACGGCGGAGCTGGCGGGCAGGCCGGCGAACGTGGCACCCCTGGCTGAGGCGGGCCGGCTGTTCGGCCGCGTGGCACACCTGCTGGACGCGGTCGAGGACTACGAACCGGACGCGGCGGCCGGGGTGTGGAACCCGTTGCTGGCGACGGGAACGAGGCCGGAGGAAGCCCGCCGGCTGTGCGACGACGCGGTGCTGGGGGTGGAGCTGGCGTTGCGCGAGGCGGAGTTCGCGCAGCCGGCGCTGGTGCACGCGTTGCTGGTGCACGAGCTGAGGCAAGCGGTGCGAAGGACGTTCGGCCACGGCTCGTCCTTGCGGCATCCTCCATCGGCAGGCGAGTGCGCCACGCTGGAGCACGGCTCCGCGGCGGCCGGGCAGCAGCCGCCGCCCGGGTGGATCGGGCCCGGACCCACTCCGCCGCAGCACCCCCACCAGCAGCCGCCGGGCGGGATCGGGCCCGGGCCGATCCCGCAGCAGCACCCGCACCAGGTCCCGCCCGGCTGGGGCTCGCCGCAGCCGCACGGATTTCCGCCGCCGGGCCCGGTCCCGCCGCCGGGCGCCCCCGGCGGACGCGGCCCAGGGGGCCCGAACGGCCCCGGCGGTCCGGGTGGCCGCGGCCCAGGTGGCCCAGGTGGGCCTGGTGGCCCTGGTGGCCCAGGTGGGCCTGGTGGCCCAGGGGGACCCGGTGGCCCGGGCGGCCCCGGCGGCCCCGGCGGCCCGAACGATCCCGGCGGTCCGGGAGGCCCGAAGGACCCCGGCGGCCCCGGCAAGCGCGACAAGCCCGAGTTCTACGACGGCAAGGGCGGCGGCCTCTGGTACCCGAAATTCGCCGTCCCGCCGAAGAAGCGCAACGCCTTCCTCGGCTGCGCCCTCATCCCCTACATGTGTTGCACCTGCCAATTCTGCTGCCGCGATCCCTATCCTGGCCCCTGGAGCGGCAAACCCCACGACGCTTGGGGATGCGACTGCGATTGCTGCGACTGTTGTTCCTGCTGTGACTGCAGTTGCTGAAGGGGAGACCATGACCGACCCGATGGCCCAGCTCCACGACCAGGGCCGCGAGAACTTCGCCGGGCTCGTCGAAGGCGGGAAGGCCCGCCTCGACGCGCTCTTCGCCACCGTCCCGGCGCTGGGCGAACTGGCCGTCGGCACCGTCTACGGCCACCTGCACGAACGTCCCGCCCTCGACGCCCGCACCCGCGAGGCCGCCACGCTCGCCGCGATCGTCGCCGCCGGCATGGTCGGACCGCCGCTGAGCGTGCACCTCCGCACCGGCCTCGCTTCCGGGCTGTCGCCGGCCGAGGTCTGCGAAGTCGTCGTCCAGACCGCCGCCTTCGCGGGCTTCCCGCGCGCCGTTTCCGCCGCTGACCAGCTGAACCGCCTCTTCGAAGGCCACGGCCTGCCGATCCCGCCCCCGCCGTCGCCGCGCGAAGTCGTCCTCGCCCACCTCGAAGCGCCCGAAGGCGAGGTGGCCGAGGTGCTGGCGGACTTCCCGCGCACCGAGGTCCAGGCGATCGGCCCCGATCGGGTGCTCGTCTCGTGCCACGGCGACGACCCCGTGCCCGGCGCCGTCCTGCACTGCGCCGTCAACGGCGGCGATGTCACGTCGATCACGGTGTTCCGGGCCCGCTGACCAGGCCCAACGGAAATTGTCGGTGGGTCGGCCTACTCTGGTCCACGTGGCTTTCGCAACCGAACACCCCGTCCTCGCCCAGTCCGACTTCCGGCCCGTCTCGGAGATCCCGCGGACCGGCGGCCGGTTCGAGGTGGTCAGTGACTACCAGCCCGCCGGTGACCAGCCGGCGGCCATCGACGAGCTCGAACGCCGGATCAAGGCGGGCGAGAAGGACGTCGTGCTGCTCGGCGCCACCGGCACCGGCAAGTCGGCGACGACGGCGTGGCTGATCGAGCGCGTCCAGCGGCCGACGCTGGTCATGGCGCCGAACAAGACCCTCGCCGCCCAGCTGGCGAACGAGCTGCGCGACCTCTTCCCGCACAACGCGGTCGAGTACTTCGTCAGCTACTACGACTACTACCAGCCCGAGGCGTACATCGCGCAGACGGACACCTACATCGAGAAGGACTCGTCGATCAACGACGACGTCGAGCGGCTGCGGCACTCGGCGACGATGAACCTGCTGTCCCGCCGGGACGTCATCGTGGTCGCCAGTGTCTCCTGCATCTACGGCCTCGGCACGCCGCAGTCGTACCTGGACCGCTCCTCGAAGCTCGCGGTCGGCATGCAGCTCGACCGGGACGTCTTCCTGCGGGCCCTGGTCGACGTCCAGTACACCCGCAACGACATCGCCTTCGCGCGCGGCACGTTCCGCGCCCGGGGTGACACGGTCGAGATCATCCCGGCCTACGAAGAGCTCGCGATCCGGGTCGAGTTCTTCGGCGACGAGGTCGAGAAGCTGTACTACCTGCACCCGCTGACCGGGGACATCGTCAAGGAGGTCGACGAGGTCCGGATCTTCCCGGCGACGCACTACGTCGCCGGCCCGGAGCGGATGGAAAAGGCGATCCAGGGCATCGAGAAGGAGCTCGAGGAGCGGCTCGCCGAGCTGGAGCGCCAGGGCAAGCTGCTGGAGGCGCAGCGGCTGCGGATGCGCACGGCCTACGACATCGAGATGATGCGCCAGGTCGGCTTCTGCTCCGGCATCGAGAACTACTCGCGCCACATCGACGGCCGCGGCCCGGGCTCGGCGCCGGCCACGCTGATCGACTACTTCCCGGACGACTTCCTGCTGGTGATCGACGAGTCGCACCAGACCGTCCCGCAGATCGGCGGCATGTACGAAGGCGACATGTCGCGGAAGCGGAACCTGGTCGAGTACGGCTTCCGGCTGCCGAGCGCGGTGGACAACCGGCCGCTGACCTGGGAGGAGTTCTCCGACCGGATCGGCCAGACCGTCTACCTCTCGGCGACACCGGGGCCGTACGAGATGGGCCAGGCGGGCGGCGAGTTCGTCGAGCAGGTCATCCGGCCGACGGGCCTGGTCGATCCGAAGGTGGTCGTGAAGCCGACCGAGGGCCAGATCGACGACCTGGTGCACGAGATCCGGGAGCGGGCGGACCGGGACGAGCGCGTCCTGGTCACGACGCTGACGAAGAAGATGGCCGAGGACCTCACCGACTACCTGCTGGAGCTGGGCATCCGCGTGCGTTACCTGCACTCGGAGGTCGACACGCTGCGCCGGGTCGAGCTGCTGCGGCAGCTGCGGGCGGGCGACTTCGACGTGCTGGTCGGCATCAACCTGCTGCGCGAGGGCCTCGACCTGCCGGAGGTCTCGCTGGTGGCGATCCTCGACGCGGACAAGGAAGGCTTCCTCCGGAGCGGCACGTCGCTGATCCAGACGATCGGCCGCGCGGCGCGAAACGTCTCCGGCGAGGTCCACATGTACGCGGACAAGATCACCGACTCGATGCAGCACGCGATCGAGGAGACGGACCGCCGCCGCGAGAAGCAGGTGGCGTACAACAAGGAACGCGGCGTCGACCCGCAGCCGCTGCGCAAGAAGATCGCGGACATCCTCGACCGCGTGTACAGCGAAGCCGAGGACACCGAGCAGGTCTCGGTGGGCGGCTCGGGCCGCAACTCCTCCCGCGGCAAGAAGCCCGAGCAGGGCGACCGGGTCCGCAGCTCGGGCATGCTGGTCGACAAGGACGTGTCGGCGATGCCGCGGGCCCAGCTGGCCGACCTGATCCAGCAGATGACCGACCAGATGATGCAGGCGGCCCGCGACCTCCAGTTCGAGCTGGCGGCCCGCCTGCGTGACGAGATCTCCGACCTGAAGAAGGAGCTGAGGGGCATGGACGCGGCCGGCATCAAGTAGCGGGCCCGGCCGGATGAACATCGAGGACCCCGAAACGGAGCGGCTCGCGGCCGAGGTCGCCGAGCTGACCGGGGACACCAAGACGGGTGCTGTGCGCGCCGCACTGCGCGAGCCGAAGGCGAAGCTGGTCGCCGACCGGGAGCCCGAGATCGGCGCGCCGACCAAGGCGGAGGCGGGGATCGCCCTGCCGATCTCGAGCCGGTCGAGGTGAAACCGTGAACCTCGAAGCCGTCGTCGCCTATTGCCTCGGCAAGCCCGGCGCCGAAGAGACCTACCCGTTCGGCGACCACGTCCTCGTCGCCAAGGTCGGTGGCAAGGGCTTCGCCTTCATCGGCCAGAACCAGCCCGGCAGCGTCGCCGTCAAATGCGGGGCCACCAAGGAAGAAGCCGCCGAGGTCCGCGCTCGCTATCCCGGTGCGGTCAGCGTCATGGACTATCTCGGCCGCTACGGCTGGAACCGCGTCGAGCTCGGCGCCGGAGTGCCCGGCGCCGAGCTCGAAGAGCTGATCGATGCTTCCTACGACGAGGTCGTCCGAAGGCTGCCCAAGGCCAAGCGGCCCTGACTCACTCCGGCGCCGGGGCGTTCTCGTCCGCCTGCAGCATCCCGAACACATTCCCCTCGGTGTCCTTGCAGTACGCCAGCCACCCGACCCCCGGAACCGGGTTCTTCGGCAGCGCCAGCGTCCCGCCGGCCCGGTTGACGTCACCCAGTGCCTCGTCCAGGTTCGCCACGTCGATCGTGTTGACGAAGCCGTGGATCGGCGCCGACGCCTCGGGCGCCGGGCCCTGCCGGGGCAGCAGCCCTCCGTCGATGCCGTTGCCTTCGCCGGTGGTGATCACCCAGTAGGGCACCTCACCCCAGCGCTCGAACTTCCAGCCGAACACCGCCGTGTAGAACGCCGCCGCGCGTTCGGGGTCGCTCGCGTGGATCTCGAAGTGGACGGGACGAGGCATGCGCGCCTCCTCAGGCCGGGCCGTCAGGGTGTGGTGAGAGTACGCCCGGCCTGAGGAAAGTTACAGCCGCGTCCGGGGCGTCAGGTCCGCGTCGAAGTCCGGGAAGCCGGCCGGAGCCGGGGCCGAGCGCAGCGCCGGCGAGGAAACCGGGGCCAGGCCGGCCCAGCGCCGGATCGTCGCCGTTGCCGCCGCCGCGTCGGCGGGGGCCAGCTGGGCGATCTTCGAGCCGTGGTTGCCGCCCTGGACGTAGTAGCGGTACGAATCGCGGCTGCCGCGGCCCAGCTCGAACGGCTCCGCGCCCCACGGGTCGTTGGACCCGTACACGAACAGCAGGCGGGTGCCGCGGGTCTTCACCCAGAAGTCGATGTCCGGCATCGCCGCGTAGTCGAAGCGCGGCAGGCGGATCGACGCCGGCACGAACGTCTTCGGCTGGTCGGCGCCCGGGTAGCGCAGCAGGTCGCGCAGGTAGCCGTCGTACGCCTCGGGCGAGCCCAGCTGCACCGCCGCCTGGTAGTAGTACGGGATGTACGGCGCCAGGTCCTGGTCGGAGTACGTGTTCAGGCTCTCCACCTTCTCGTACCAGGCGTAGACGTCGCCGGCGGGCGCGCCCGCCGGCGGCACCGTCGCGCAGTCCGCCTGCGTCTGGTACTGCCAGAACGCGAAGTACGAGTCGATCACCGAGATCTCGAGGGACTTGTCGGCCGAGCCCACGATCGAGAACGTCAGCCCGCGCTGCGCCGCATCCGCCGCGGCGATCGCCCCCAGCTCGTCACGCCGCTTCAGCGCGTCGCGCTGGATCGCCTTCAAGGCGTCGCGGCAGGCCGGGTCGTTGCCCACGCGGGACAGGAACCGGTTGTAGACGTCGACCGGGTCGATGACGTCGTTGGGCGCGACGTACGGGATCGTCGCGTCAACGTCGTCGGGGAAGAAGCGGCGGAAGTACGTCGCGGTCATGCCGCCCTTGCTGCCGCCGGTGGCCAGCCACTTGCCCGGGTAGATCGCCTTGAACGCCTGCACCGCGCGGTGCTCGTCCGCCGCGGCCTGCCAGATCGTCAGCTGCTTCGCCCAGTTCTCCGGCTCCGGCCGCGACGGCGTGAAGTAGCGGTACTCCATCGACAGCTGGTTGCCGTCGACGATCTGCGTCGGCTCCGAGCGGTTCGGCGAGCCGCTGACGTTGTAGCCGCTCGTGAAGGCGACCGTCGGGGCGGCGAAGTCGCGGTGCAGCAACGTGAACCGCTGCTGGAACGTGCCCGCGCCGGGGTGCCGGTGGTCGGCGGGCTGGGTGTAGGTCAGCTTGAAGAACCGGAACCCGGCCGGTGCCGCGTCCTCGGACACGACCGTCAGCCCCGGGATCCGCTGCAGCTGCGCCTTGATGTCCGGCGCCGCCGTGGCCGCCGGCGCCAGGCCGGCCAGCGCCAGCAGGACCGCACCCGCGGTGAAAAGTCTGCGCATCGAGCACCACCCGTCGTCGAAACCCTCGGTGGGACCCTCACAGAACCGGCCGGGGTCGGCAATCGGCTGTCCGGGCGCAGAATCGGTGAGGATCCGACTTTCGGCGGGTGGCGCCGGGTCGCCCGGCGTGCCCGGCCGGGGGCATCGTGCGAGTTGTCGGCGTGTTCGGCGCCGCGTTACCGTCCGGATCCGTAGGCACCGTCATCGAGCGAGGGGTCCGCCATGAAGGTTTCCGACTGCCCGACGGCCCAGGTCGAGGTCCGCGTCGCCGCGCGGCCGGCCGAGATCTGGTCCTGGCTGCTGGACATCGACCTGCCGGCCCGGTTCTCCACCGAGTTCCAGGGTGGCGACTGGGTCGACGACGCCGAGCCCGGCCTCGGCGCGCGGTTCCGCGGCCGCAACTCCCACCCGGTCGCCGGGGAGTGGGAGACGGTCTCGACCGTCACCGGCTACGAGCCCGGGCGGCTGTTCGCGTGGGCCGTGATGGACGTGGCGAACCCGGCCGCGTCGTGGAAGTTCGAGCTCGTCCCGGACGGCGACGGCACGATCCTGCGGCAGTGGGCCCGGATCGGCCCCGGCCCGTCCAACCTGACGACGATCATCGGCTCGATGCCCGAGCACGAAGAGGAGATCGTCGCCATGCGGCTCGGCGAGCTGCAGGCCAACATGCAGAAGACCGTCGAGGGCATCAAGGCGCTCGCCGAAAGCGGCGTGCCGGCCTAACGGAGCACCCGGTCCACATAGGACTTCACGGCGGCCAGCGCCTCGGCCGACTGCCACAGCCGCTCCACCTGCGGGTCGTCCGAGTGGCGGTACTCGGCGATCCGCTCGTGGAAGGGCTGCCGGATCTGGGCCTTCGTGTGGGCGAACGGCTCGGCGGGCAGGTCGCCGAGCCGCGCCGCGACGGCGAGGGCCCGCTCGAGCACGTCGTCCGGTGGGGCCTGCTCGTCGGCCAGCCCGCGGGCCAAGGCCTCCTCGCCGCCCCAGGTCTCACCCGGGTAGGTGAGCAGCGGCAGCCGGGTGGTCCCGTAGGTGCAGCGCAGGATCTCCAGCGCGGCCAACGGGAACGGCAGCCCGACGAGCAGTTCGGTGACCCCGATCCGGCCGGCGCCCAGCACCCGGTGGTCGCCGGCCGCGGCGAGCACCGCCCCGCCGGCGATGGCGTGCCCGTTCAGCGCGGCGACCACCGGACGCGGGCAGCCGAACACGGCCAGCAGCGCGTCGGACAGCAGCGGCAGGAACTCCGCTACGTACGGCGCCCCGCCCTCGTCGAGCCGCTTGAGGTCGACGCCCGCGCAGAAGATCCCCCCGGTCCCGGTGAGCACCACGGCGCGGGCCTGTTCGGCCTCCTCGAGCTGCCGCACCAGCGCCCGGCAGGAGTCGGTGTCGAGCGTGTTGCCCCGCCCGTGGTCGATCCGGAGCACGGCGACGTCGTGGTGGTTCTCCAGGGTGATCGGCACGAACCCGACCGTACCGGCTTCAGCTGGTGATGTCCTTCCGCGCGAACCGCCGTCCCGCGTACAGGAAGAACACCGTTCCGTAGATCGCCGCCGAGAGCAGGCCGCTCGCCAGGTTGGTCCAGTCGACGTCGGTCGAGATCAGGTCCATCCAGGAGAACGCGTAGTGCGTCGGCAGGTAGTTCCGGAGCCCTTCCAACGCGGTGATCTGGTCCAGGATCTGCGACAGGATCGCCACCAGCACCGCGCCGCCGACCGCGCCCAGCGGGGCGTCGGTCGACACGCTCAGCGCGAGCGCCAGCCCGGCCACCCAGGCCAGCTGCAGGATGATGTACACAGTGGACAGTGCGATGGCCAGCAGGCTGTCACCGAAGGACACCGCGTCGCCGGTCGGGCTGATCGCGTCGCCCGCGCCGTACCAGAGCACCCCGACGCCGAGCGACACCAAGGGCAGCAGCACCAGCGCGAACGCCGAAAGCAGGCCCGACACGATCGCCTTCTGCCGCAGTACCCGCTGCCGCGGCACCGGCACCGCCAGCAGGTACTTCAGGCTCGACCACGACGCTTCGCTCGCGATCGTGTCGCCGAAGAACAGCGCGACGATCATCGGCAGCAGGAACGTCCCCGACACGAACAGCGCCAGCACGACGAAGTTCGGCGCGGACGCCGTGGCCAGGTCGACGAAGCCGCCGCTGCGCCGGTTCGGGTTCGACTGCCCGAGCTGGAACGCGAGCACCAGGATGAAGGGCAGGATCGCGACGAACCCGAGCAGGAACTGCGTCCGCCGCCGCTTGAGCTGGCGCCGCAGCTCGACGCCGAGCCGCAGCGTCCGCCGCGCCGAGTAGCCCTCGACCGCGCCGTCCGGCCCGACGCCCGCGTGCTCGGCCGACGCGAGGTCGCTCAGCTCGTCCAGCGCGTGCGGGTCGGTGTGCACACCCTCGCTCACGACTCTTCTCCCACCAGTTGCAGGAACGCGTCTTCCAGCCGGCGCCGCGGCCCGGCCTGCTCCACCGCGACCCCGGCGCGCACCAGCGCGGCCACGCCCTCGGCCCGCGGCAGCTCGCCGAGGTTCGCGTGCACGAGCTCGCCCTCGACATCGACGTCGGTGACCCCGCTCAGCGCCTTGAGCGCCGCCGCGGCCGCTGCCGGGTCGTCGACCCGGAACGTCGCTTCGCCGCCGGCCGCGGCCAGCTCGCCGACCTCGCCCGAGGCGACCAGCGAGCCGCGGTGCATGACCACGACGTGCGTGCAGGTCTGCTCGACCTCGGCCAGCAGGTGGCTCGACACCACCACCGTCCGGCCGGTCGCGGCGTACCGCTTCAGCACCTCGCGCATCTGGTGGATCTGGGGCGGGTCGAGCCCGTTGGTCGGTTCGTCGAGCACCATGAGCTCCGGCAGGCCGAGCATCGCCTGTGCGATCGCCAGCCGCTGCCGCATGCCCTGGCTGTAGGTCCGCACCCGCCGTTCGACCGCGTTGCCGAGCCCGGCGATCTCCAGCGCCTCGGCGAAGTGCGCCTTCTCCGCCGGACGCCCGGTCGAGGCCCAGTACAGCTCGAGGTTCGCCCGGCCGGACAGGTGTGGCAGGAAGCCCGAGCCCTCGACGAAGGAGCCGATGCGCGAGAGCACCGGCGCGCCCGGGGTGATCTTGTGCCCGAACACGCGGATGGTGCCCTCGGTCGGCGTGATCAGGCCCATCAGCATCCGCAGGGTGGTCGTCTTGCCCGCGCCGTTCGGCCCGAGCAGGCCGAGCACCTGGCCCGGCTCGACGCGGAAGGACAGGTCCTTCACCGCCACGAACCCGCCCGCGTACTGCTTGCGCAACCCCTCGATGACCAGCGGAGTCGTGGCCAGCTCGGCGTCGACGTCGGTGGCGCGGCGGCGGCGCAGGGCCGCGAAGAGCACCGCGGCGAGGCCGATCGCCAGCGTCACGCCGATGCCGACCAGCTGCCCCACCGGTGCCGGGGAACCGACGGACTTGCCCGGCACGACCGGCACGGCCAGCGCGGTGCCGGCGGCCAGCCCGATCCGGAACACCGCGGGCGCGGCCGGCGCGGCGTACCCCTGGTCGGTGGTGCCGACGACCAGGCGCAGCGAGTGGCCGCCCTCGATCGGCCGGACGATGCCGGGCAGCGTCACCGTGACGTCGACCGGGGTGCCGTCGGCGGGCAGCCCGCTCACCCGGAACGGCGCGATGGCGTTCGCCGGCAGCACGCGCGAGCCGTCCTGCCCGACGTCGTAGAGCTTCGCGAACAGCACCGCGTCCGGCTGCGGGTGCGCCGGGTCCGCGGCGACCTGCAGCCGCACGGTGGACGAGCCGCTGATGACGACCTGGCCGTCGAAGGGCGCGGTGGCGAACTGCGCGGCCTGGCCGGGCGGGTCGTTGCTGAACAGCGCGCCGAGCCGTGACGAGCTGCTCGCGACGCCGTTGAGGCCGGGGATCCCGCTGACCGCCGCCGGGTTCGCCCCGGCCGGGCGCACCACAGGCTGGGCGGGCCCGTTCAGCGCCAGCAGGCGCCGTTCGGTGGCCGGCCCGGTCAGGCCGGGGTAGGCGGGCGCGTTGACCGTGCGGACCGACGGCGTCCCGTTGGCGCGCAGCGTGCCCTGGACGTCGTAGCTGAAGCCGGTACCCGGGTCGCCGCCGTCCAGCGCCGTCTTCAGGAAGTCGGCGATCTTGGCGCGCAGCTGCGGGCCGGGCTTGCCGCCGTCGTGGCCGCCGGTGTACCAGATCGTCCTGACCTTGCCGCCCGCCGCGGTGATCTGCCGGGCGGTCGCGTCGGACTGGTCGAGGCCGAACAGCGTGTCGCTCTCGCCCTGCACCAGCAGCGTCGGCACGGTGATCTTGCCGGTGACGGACGCGGGGGAGACCCGGCGCAGCAGGTCGACGCTCGCCTGGCTCGCCTGCCCGGTGGTGCCGAGTTCGGTGTAGGCGCGGCAGACCGCGGCGGTGAACCGGCCACAGGGGTCGGCCGACGCGCTCCGCGGCACGCCCGCGCCCGGCGGCCCGGCAGGCAGCGAGGCCCCCG
>NZ_JBSGJD010000220.1:0-16642 GCF_053605405.1 Amycolatopsis sp. NPDC003861 | reverse complement strand
GCCACCCCGATCCGAAGCCAGCACGCGGACGGTGGTGCCGGGTCAAGGCACGCTTTCCCGCCTTGACGCGGTACCACCGGCCGTAGTGACAATTCCGGCTTCGGGGTGGTGGGCACCCGAGCAACCTGAGCTGCAATTCCGAGCGGAAACCAGACGACAGACCCGCACCACGCAGCAGCGACCGGCTTTGCCGAAGCCCTGCTTCGAGCGGGGTGGGATCCGGCAAGGTTCTGCGCTGGACCACCCGCTGCCTCACCGGCTCGAACGGAACGCGGACGCCCAGACCGGCACCCCGCCCAGTCCTGCCCCGCCACCCCGATCCGAAGCCCGTAGTGACAATCGCGGCTTCGGGGTGGTGGGCCCCCGACCCGACCGAGGCGACCCGACATCCGCCCGACTCAGCAGCACCTCCAGGAAAGACCAGCAGCGACCGAGCCCCACCAAGGGACCGCCGGGTGCCTGCTCAAAAGGAGTGGCGACCAGTGCGTACCCTGGACTGGATGTCCGAGAACAAGACCCCCCAGCTCGACGACCGCAGCCCGTGGGTGATCGACACCCGTGAGCTCGGCCGTCACGCCGGCCTCAGCCGCGCCGTCAAGCGCAGCGTGCCGGTGGAGACGCCGCTCGGCGTCCCCGATGTCATCACCATCGAAGCCGGCTCCGAGCTGGACCTCGACCTGCTGCTCGAGTCCGTCGTCGAAGGCGTCCTCGTCAGCGGCACGGCCACGGCCACCGCGAAGGGCACCTGCGCCCGCTGCCTCGACCCGCTGACCGAAGAGGTCGAGGTCGAGGTCCAGGAGCTGTTCGCCTACCCGGGGTCGGCCACCGAGGAGACCACCGACGAGGACGAGATCCCCCGGCTGGTCGACGACAAGATCGACCTCGAACCCATCGTGCGCGACGCGATCGTGCTGGCCCTCCCGCTGGCCCCGCTGTGCACCGAGGACTGCGCCGGGCTCTGCACGGACTGCGGCGTCAAGTGGGCCGATCTCGAGCCCGGACACGGGCATGAGAAGATAGACCCTCGGTGGGCCGCACTCGTCGAGCGCTTCGACGAGAACGCGGGCGAAAAGCCTGGGCCCAGCTGAGCAAGCCTGACGAGCGCCCCAGCTCGTTCCGGAGGAAAGTTCGCTCGCACGACCGCGAGCAGACCGTCATAAGGAGATCTACTCGTGGCCGTCCCGAAGCGGAAGATGTCGCGATCCAACACGCGCTCCCGCCGCAGCCAGTGGAAGGCGGCTCCGGTGCAGCTGGTGCCCTGCTCCAACCGCGCCTGCAAGCAGCCGAAGCTCCAGCACGTCGCGTGCCCGTCGTGCGGCCAGCACAACGGCCGCCAGGTCGTCGAGCCCGCCTGATCGGGTCGCCGACATGGGGGGCAAGACGCCCGGGGGACCAGTAGCCGATCGGGCGCTGTTGCTCGAAGCGCTCGGGGTCACCTTGGACCCCGAGCTGCTCCGGCTTTCGCTGACCCACCGTTCGTACGCGTACGAAAACGGAGGTCTGCCGCCGAACGAGCGGCTGGAGTTCCTCGGTGATGCCGTGCTCAGCCTCGTCGTCACCGATCACCTCTACACCACACACCCCGACCTGCCCGAAGGGCAGCTCGCGAAGCTCCGCGCCAGCGTGGTCAACATGCACGCACTGGCGCGGGTGGCGCGCGGGCTCGGCGAGGGCGGGCTCGGGGCGCACCTGCTGCTCGGCAAGGGCGAAGAGCTCACCGGCGGCCGCGACAAGGCGAGCATCCTCGCCGACGGGCTGGAAGCCGTCATCGGCGCCGCCTACCTCGAGCACGGCATCGAGATCGCCCGCAAGCTCGTGCACCACCTCTTCGACCCGCTGCTCGCCGAAGCGCCGCTGCGCGGGGCCGGGCTCGACTGGAAGACGAGCCTGCAGGAGCTGACGGCGTCGGCCGGGCTCGGCGTGCCCGAGTACAAGGTCGAGGACACCGGGCCGGACCACCGCAAGGAGTTCACGGCCACCGTGCTGGTCGCCGGCCGTCCCCTCGGCCACGGCACCGGGTCGACGAAGAAGGAAGCCGAGCAGAAGGCCGCCGAGACGGCCTGGCGCTCGCTGTCCGCCGAACTCGAGGCCCAGCAGAAGGCCGAACCGGAGTCCTGATCAGCGGGAACCCTCGTTGACGCTTTGCCGGACCGCTCAGTAGCGTGTGGACATCCGCCGCCCCGTGCTCACTGAGAGGTCTGGCGGATGCGTCTGCTCTTCGTACCCCTGATCGCCGCGGCGCTCGTCGTCGTCCCCGGCTCGCCGGCGTCGGCCGCGCAGATCCGGGTCACCTCCCTGGCCGCGCTGCAGTCGGCGATGGACAAGGCGAACGCCGGGGACACGATCGTCCTGGCCGACGGCTCCTACTCCGCGAGTTCGACGTTGTCGATCAACCGGTCCGGCACCGCTTCGGCGCCGGTGACGATCGCCGCCGAGCACACCGGCAAGGCGACGATCACCGGCTCGAAGACGTTCTCCTTCGCCGGCGGAGTCCACCACGTCGTGCTGCAGGGGTTCAAGTTCCGGGGAAGCGCTTCCCTGAGCGTCCCGGCCGGGGCGTCGCACAACCGCCTGTCCCGCAACGACTTCCAGCTCACCGGCGACGGCAACTGGGTCTCGGTCAACGGTGACGACACCGAGGTCGACCACAACGTCTTCCAGAACCGCACCAGCCAGGGCGTGTTCCTGCAGATCCTCGGCCCCTCGGCCGCCATGGCGCAGAACGTCCGCGTGCACCACAACTACTTCTTCAACCACCAGTTCTCCGGCGACAACGGCGGCGAATCGATCCGGCTCGGGCTGAGCAACCACCAGTCCTACTCCGCGCACGCCATCCTCGAGTACAACCTCTTCGAGAAGGCCGACGGCGACAGCGAGGCGATCTCAGTCAAGTCGTCCGACAACGTCATCCGCTACAACACCATCCGTGACAGCAAGGGCTACATCGTGCTGCGCCACGGCAACCGCAGCACCGTCGAAGGCAATGTGCTCTTCAACTCCGGGATCCGCTTCCACGGCAACGACCACAAGATCGTCGGCAACTACGTCGCGAACTCCGGCGGGCGGGCGATCGTGTTCGGCTCGGGCGACGAGGCCGACAGCGGGCCGACCAGCAAGCTGCACGACCGCCCGGACCGCGACACCGTCGCCTACAACACGGTGCTCGGGTCGAACAGCGTCATCGACGGCGACGGCGGCGACTTCAAGCCGAAGGACTGCGTGGTCGCGGACAACATCGTCAAAGGCACCTCGGGGACGCTGGTGACGCTGCCGAGCGGGTCGACGGTCAAGTACGAGGGCAACATCACCTTCGGCGGGACAGCCGGGATGCCGTCGCGGAACGTCGACCCGAAACTGGTCAAGGACGCGGCCGGGCTCGACCGGCTGGCGTCGGGCAGCCCCGCGGTCAACGCCGGTGTCGGGTCGTACCCGTACGCGGCGAAAGACTTCGACCTGCAGACCCGCTCGGGCACCTTCGACGTCGGCGCCGACGAGTACTTCGCCTCGGGAACGACCCGGGTTCCGCTGGCGAAAGCCGACGTCGGGCCCACCGCGCCGTAGGTGCCTTTTCAAGAAATGTCGGACCCCCCGGGCACAATGGCCGCATGCCCGAACTTCCCGAGGTCGAAGTCGTCCGCCTGGGCCTGCAGGCGCACGTCGCGGGGCGGACCATCCGTCAGGCGGAGGTCCTGCACCCGCGCGCCATCCGCCGGCACGCCCTGGGCGCGGAGGACTTCACGCAGCGGCTCGCCGGCACCCGCGTCGAGGCGGCGCGGCGCCGGGGCAAGTACCTGTGGCTGGAACTCTCCGACAAGGAGGCGCTGCTGGCCCACCTCGGCATGAGCGGGCAGATGCTCGTCCAGCCGGAGGACGCGCCGGACGAGAAGCACCTGCGGGTGCGGCTGCGCTTCGACGACGACGGGCCGGAGCTGCGGTTCGTCGACCAGAGGACGTTCGGCGGCCTGGCGCTGGACGACCTGAGCGACATCGGCGGTGACGTCCTGCTCCCGGACACGATCGCCCACATCGCCCGCGACCCGATGGACCCGGAGTTCGACCTCGACACGGCGGTGCGCGCGCTGCGGTCCCGGCGCACGGAGGTCAAGCGCGCGCTGCTCGACCAGACACTGGTGTCGGGCATCGGCAACATCTACGCGGACGAAGCGTTGTGGCGGGCGCGCCTGCACTGGGCCCGGCCGACCGAAAAGCTCACCATGGCGAAGGGCCGCGAGCTGCTGTCGGCGGCGTCGGACGTGATGAACGCGGCCCTGGGCGCGGGCGGCACGTCGTTCGACGCGCTGTACGTGAACGTGAACGGGCAATCGGGGTACTTCGACCGGTCGCTGGACGCGTACGGCCAGGAAGGGATGCCGTGCCACCGGTGCGGCACGGCGATCCGGCGGGAGCCGTTCATGAACCGTTCGTCGTTCTCGTGCCCGCGGTGCCAGCCGCGGCCACGGGCGAACTCGGGTTGATCGCGGAGGTGTGCCTTTCAGCTAGGATGAATACGCCTGGTAGCTGAGGGAGTGCATCGTGGTCAAGGAGCCCGGAAAGTCGACGCTGGCCGACAAGATCGACCGGCTGTTCCACGTGGTCCGCAGGCCCGATCGGGAGCCGTACAGCAACGAAGAGGTCGCCAAGGCCTGCCGCGAAGCGACGGGCGAGAGCTTTTCGACGACGTACTTGTGGCAGCTGCGCACGGGCCGCCGCGACAACCCGACCAAGCGGCACCTCGAGGCACTGGCCCAGTTCTTCGGCGTGCCCCCGGCGTACTTCTTCGACGACGAGCAGAGCCGGAAGATCGCGGAGGAGCTGGCGTTGCTGGGCGCGCTGCGCGACGCGGGGGTCCGGGACCTGGCGCTGCGCGCGGTGACGTTGTCCTCGGACGGCCTGGACACGATCAGCGACATGATCGACGCGATCGCCCGGAGGGAGGCCGGCCGCCCGAAGAAGGAGGGCTGAGGGTGGCGGTGCGTCCGCCGTCGGAGCCGGCCGTGGACGCGCACCGCCGGTCCGGGTCCCGGGTTGCCGGTGTGGAACCATGTGCGGCGTCCGCGCGTCGGAATTTCCCCGGCCGCGCAACCACACGCGCTTTGCCGCGTTGAACCTGCCGAAGCCGTTCGGCCGGGGCGTGGCGAGGGAGGCCTGAGAGTGGCGCGACCATCCTTGCGGCGGCGACCGGCCCGGTCACTGTGGAAACGGGCCCGCGAAGTCGCCGATGCCGTGAGCCTGCCCGAACCGTTCGACGCCGAGGGCTTCGTCACGGCGCTGGCCGCCGAGCGGGGGCGTCCCATCGAGCTGATGCCCGTCAGCGCTCCCGAAGGTGCGCCGTGCGGACTGCTGATGAGCACCGAGCGCGCCGACTACATCCTCTACCCGACCAACACGACCGCCCTGCACCGGCGGCACATCCTGCTGCACGAGGTCGGGCACCTGCTGTGCGGGCACGTCGGCGCCGACGCGGGCGCGGACGGCGTCGCGATCGACGCCGCCGCCGGGCGGCAGCTCATGCCGAACCTCTCGCCCGAGCTCGTCCGGCGCGTGCTCGGGCGCACCACCTACTCGGCCGCCGAGGAACGCGAAGCCGAACTGGTCGCGACCCTGCTCGCGCAGCGTGTGGTCCGGCCGGCCGAGCCGCGCGAACCCGCGCCCGGTGTCCCGGACGGCGTGCGGCGCTTCGATTCCCTGTTCGGCCGCCGCACGCCGTGATCGAAAGCCTCGCCTACTACCTCTGCCTCACGGGGTTCGCCGGGTTCGGGTACAAGCTGATCGAGGCGCGCCGCAGCCAGCCGCCGCGCACGATGTGGTTCCTCGCCGGGTTCGGCATCTGCATCGCCACCGGCATCGTCGTGCTGACGCCGGCGATGTCGGCCCTCGCCGGCCCCGGCCCGGTGGCCGAGTGGGTCCTGAGCTTGGCCGGCGACGAGCTGAAGCTGGGCGCGATCGGCTTCGCGGTGGCCTTCACCCAGTCGGTGTGGCGCGGCGACAGCGCCCGGCTCGCGCCCCATGCGCTGTTCACCGGGGCGACGATGGTGCTGCTGGCGGTGTGCTTCGCGCTGTCCGAACCGCGGCGCGTCGGCGACGACACGGTCTTTTCGGGCGCGGGCCTGCCGTTCGCGTTGGGCGACAAGGTGTTGTTCCTGCTCTACAGCCTGATCAGCCTCGGGTTGCTGCTGGCGGTGTTCGTGCGCAGCGCGTGGCACGCGGAGCCGGGGCCGCTGCGGGCGGGGCTGTGGTTGCTGGTCATCGGCGTGGGCGCGGCGACCGCGTGGACGTTCTGGGACGTCGACGACGTCCTCCAGCTGGCCCGCACGGCCCGGATCGGCGCCCGCGAAGACCTCCCGTCCTCGATCCTCGCGGCGGTGACGGTCGGTTTCGTGGCCGCGGGGGCGACGCTCAGCGCCTGGTCACCGGCGGTGTCGTCGCTGATCGGCCGGGTGCGCGCGTACCGGGCGTACCGCCGCATCGAGCCACTGTGGACGGCGTTGCGCACGGCGGTCCCGGGCATCGCCCTCGACCCGGGCCGCGAGCTGGCGGGGGGAGCGGAGTTCGCGCTGTACCGCAGGGTGATCGAAATCCGCGACGGCCACTTGGCGCTGCGAGCCCACTTCGACCCCGACCTCCCACCCCGAGCCGAGGCGGCGGCCCGCCGAGCGGGAGTCCGCGAGACGGAGGTGGCGGCGACGGTCGAGGCGGTGACCCTGGCGGCGGCGATCGAGGCGGGCCGAGCGGGAAGGCGCTTCGACCGCGAGCAGGGACCCGAGCCGGCCCCCGAGCCACAGCCGGACACGGAGGCGGACGTGGCGGCAGAGGCGGCCTGGCTGGTCCGGGTGAGCCGGGCTTGGCGCCGCCGCGACGCAGTGGTGGACCGGGTCGAGGCGCCCACGCCCGGCTGACCGGGTACGAGCCTGCACCGCCAGTCGGGGTGAGCCTGCCGCCGGAAGCTCCTCGCCGCGACTGCTGGCCCCGGCTCCGACCGCTCAGCGCGGGTAGCGAGCCCCGTTCACCGTCACCCTCAGCGTGTACAGCGAGCTCGAGGCCGTGATGAACAGCTCGTTGCCCCGCGCGCCGCCGAACGTGAAGTTCGAGCACACCTCCGGGATGCGCAGCTTGCCGATGCGCGTTCCGTCCGGTGCGAAACAGTGCAGCCCGTCGTGGGCCGCCGCCCAGACGTGGCCTTCGCTGTCGACCCTCACGCCGTCGAAACCGCCGCTGTCGCTCGTCGCGAAGATCTCGCCGCCCGACAGGCGGCCGTTCTCGCCCACCGCAAACACCCTGATGTGGCTCGGTGTCTGGCGTGTGTCCGCGATGTACAACCGGGACTCGTCCGCCGAAAACGCCAGGCCGTTCGGGCGGCTGAAGTCGTCCGCCGCGATCTCCACCGTGCCGTCCGGGGCCGCGCGGTACACGTGGCACGCCCCGATCTCGCTCTCCGCCCGGTACCCCTCGTAGTCGCTGTCGATTCCGTAACTCGGGTCGGTGAACCAGATTGACCCGTCCGAGTGCTCGACCACGTCGTTCGGGCTGTTCAGCCTCTTGCCCCGGTACTCCGAGGTCAGCACCGTGATCGAGCCGTCGGGCTCGGTGCGCGTCACGCGGCGGGGACCCTGCTCGCAGCTGATCAACCGGCCCCGGCGGTCCACCGTGTGACCGTTCGCGTACCCGGACGGCTGACGGAAGACGCCGACCTGGCCCGTCGTCTCGTCCCAGCGGAGGGTGCGGTCGTTCGGGATGTCGCTGAACACCAGGTAGCGCCCCGCCGGGAAGTACGCCGGCCCCTCCGTCCAGCGGCAGCCCGTGTGCAGGCGCTGCGTCCACTCGTCGCCGTTGACGCGGGCGAACCGCTCGTCCAGCACCTGGAAGTCCGTCTTGATCAGGTCCATCACCAGCTCCTCATGAGATTCTGCCAAAAGCATGGATTACCGAACCTGATACGGTCAACACGTGGATGAAGTAGATCGCATGCTGCTCAGCGAGCTCCAGCGTGACGCGACGCAGGCGTACGCCGCCCTCGGGAAAGCCGTCGGGCTCTCCGCGGGTGCCGCCCACGAACGCGTGCGCAAGCTCCGGGAGCAGGACGTCATCCGGCGGACCACCGTGGACGTCGACCCGGCCGCCGTCGGGCGCGGGGTCGCGGCCTTCGTGCTCGTCGAAGCGAACGCCTGGATGGGCGACCACCCCGTGCGCGAAGCCCTGGAGGCACTGCCCGAAGTCGTGGAGGCGCACGTCATCGCCGGCCCGGCGTCGCTGCTGGTCAAAGTGCGCACCGCCACCACCGAAGGCCTCCAGTCGTCGCTGCGCCGGCTCTTCGCGATCGACGGCGTCACGGGCACGCAGACCATCGTGGTCCTCGACTCCTTCTTCGAGCGGCCGGTGGACACCCGGAGCTGAACGCGCCGACCCGAAACGACCCTCCGCCGTGCACACTACTGCGCAATGCGTGGTACCTTCCCAAGCGTAAGACTGGAGGGTGCAGTGGAGATCAGTCAGCTGCTCAAGGGCGTGCTCGATCTCGCCGTCCTCGCGGTGCTCCGCGAGGAAGACGGCTACGGGTACGACGTACTGAGAAGACTCCGGGCCGCCGGCCTGGACGAGGTGGGGGACGCGTCGGTGTACGGGACGTTGCGCAGGCTCTACAAGGCCGGCCTGCTGACCTCGTACGTCGTGCCCAGCGAAGAGGGCCCCCACCGCAAGTACTACAGCCTGAACGAGCCGGGCCGGGCGCGCCTCGCCGAGTCGGGCAAGACCTGGCAGAGCTTCGCTTCGACGATGAACGTGCTTTTGGGAGAGGCAGCATGAGCGACAAGCCGACCGCCGTGCGGGTGTATCTGGCGCGGGTCCGGACCGCGCTCGCCGACCTGCCCGCGAGCGAGATCGAAGAGATCCTCGAGGACGTCCGCCCCCACCTGGCGGAACTCGAAGCCGAACTGGGGGAGGGCGCCCGCGTCGAGGCCCTGATCGAACGGCTCGGCTCGCCCGAGAGCTACGCCGCCGAGCTGCGCGCGTCCGGGGGCTACCCGGCGCCGGGCGAGGGGGCGACGCAGGTGCTCACGACGCCCGCGCCCAGCCTGCTGAAGCCGCGGATCGCGTTGTGGGGCCTGGTGTTCTGCGCGCTGGGGCTCGCCATGCTCGCCTTCGGCGCCACCGTCTCCCGCAGTCCCGACGCCTTCGTCGGCCTGTTCCTGTTCGCGCCGGTCTTCCTCGTCAGCCTCGTGCTGCTGCTGCGCGGCGGGGTCGAGCCGGTGCTGGCCCTGCCGGAAGCCGGGTGGCTGCGCGCCACGATGGCCAAGGGCCGGGATCAGGAGGACACCGGCAAGTTCCTGCGCTACCTCGGCTCGCTCAAGCCGGCGTGGTGGGTGTTGTGCGCCGTCGTGCTGGTCGCGCTGGGGCTGCTGTTCATGCTGCAGCGCCGCAGTGGCGTGCTGTTGCTGCCGTTCCTGATCCTCGCGGCCGTCGCGGCCCTGTGGGCCGGGCCGCGGGTGCGGGGCGACCGGAAGCTGCTGTGGGTGGTCGTGCCGATCTCGGCGTTCGTCATCGGTGGCGCACTGGGTGGCTTCGGCGCCGCGATCGACCTCTTCGCCCGCGGGACGTCCTACTCGGGCCCGTCGTCGTACTACCCGTCGGCGTCCGACAACTACGGCAACGACCAGCTGACCTACGGCGGCCGCGACGTCGAGAACGTCTACGCCTTCGACGCCGAGGGCAAGCCGCTGACCGAGGTCTACCTCTACGACGAGGAGGGCCGGCCGCTCACGGTGACCCGCTACGGCTGCGAGCGCTCGACCGGCGGGAAGCAGAAGATCGGCGAGGACAACCGGTTCCCGCGGCCGAAGATCGAACAGGGCGTCACCGACGACCGGGGCAGCTTCAACGGCTACAACGGCTACCGCGGTGCCTGCCGCGAGCTGGCGGGCGTGCCGTTCAGCGCCGCGATCCCGAAGGTGACGGCGCCGCCCGCGACCACCACGTCACCGGCTCCGCCGACGACACCGACCAGGTAGGGGGACGGGAGCGGTCGGGGCCGCTCCCGATGCGGCGAAGGCCGCCTCCGGGGATCCCGGAGGCGGCCTTCGAACTGGGGGTGTCAGTGGCCGAACGCGCTGCGCGCCGCGAGGTCCGCCAGCAACGCGCGGCCCTTCTCGGCGTTGCGCGGCTGGGACAGCACGTCGTAGCGGCGGGCCACCAGCTGGCTCTGCGAGATGAAGCCGCGCTTGTTGCGGTTCACCGCGTAACCCAGCGCGCCGAAGAGCAGGTTGAACCCGAGACCGGCGACGAGGCCGATCACGATCGGGACCATCCCGGCGCCGGGGTTCAGCAGGCTGAGCATCAGGCCGAGGAACAGGCCGAACAGCGCACCGGACGTCGCCGCGCTGCCGAGGACCTTGCCCCACGACATCTTGCCCGCGACCCGCTCGACGAGCATCGGTTCCACGCCCACGATCGTGACGTCGGTGACGGGGAAGTCCGCGCCCGCGAGGTGGTCGACCGCCCGCTGTGCCTGCTCGTAGGACTCGTACGAACCGATCGGCCAGCCGGTGGGCAGGGTCGGCAGCTGGGGCCGGGCCTGCTGCTGTCCGATCGTGGTCTGCGTGAATGCTGTGGTCATCGATCTCACCTCTCTTGCCCCGTTCAACGTGCGAAGGCCCCGGATTCCTCCCGTGACGGCGGATTCACAGACTCTTCTCAGCCGGGCATCCCGGACAATCCGAACGTCGTCACAATGGCTCAAAAAGATACCTTTGTTCCGGTTGACCCGGCGAGGCTCACCGGGTAGGAAGGACCGGCAAAGGATTCATACCAAACCTTTGGGGCGACGATGGCACGCAGGCGAGGCATGCTCACGCTCGACGAACTCCGGGCGCGCGTGGACGCGGGCACGATCGACACCGTGCTCGTCGCGCTCACCGACATGCAGGGCAGGCTGCAGGGCAAGCGCTGCTCGGCGGAGTACTTCCTGGACGAGGTCGTCGGCCACGCCACCGAGGCCTGCAACTACCTGCTCGCCGTCGACGTCGACATGAACACCGTCGACGGCTACGCGCTCTCCTCCTGGGACAGCGGCTACGGCGACTTCGTGCTGCGCCCCGACTTCGACACCCTGCGGGAGATTCCCTGGCAGGAGGGCACCGCGCTCGTCCTCGCCGACGTCGAGCGCGTGCAAGGCGGCGCTGTCAGCGTGTCGCCCCGGCAGATCCTGCGCCGCCAGCTCGACCGGCTCGCCGAACGCGGGCTCGCCGCCTTCGTCGGCACCGAGCTCGAGTTCATCGTCTTCGACGACACCTACGAAGCCGCCTGGGACAAGCGCTACCACGGCCTGAAGCCCGCCAACCAGTACAACGTCGACTACTCGATGCTCGGCACCGCGCGCCTGGAGCCGCTCCTGCGCCGCATCCGCAACGACATGGCCGGCGCCGGGCTCTACCCCGAGTCCGCCAAGGGCGAGTGCAACCCCGGCCAGCAGGAGATCGCCTTCCGCTACACCGATGCCCTGAGCACCTGCGACAACCACAGCGTCTACAAGAACGGCGCCAAGGAGATCGCCGCGCAGGAGGGCAAGAGCCTCACCTTCATGGCGAAGTACAACGAGCGCGAAGGCAACTCCTGCCACATCCACATCAGCCTGCGCTCCACCGAGGGCCGCGCCGTGCTGGCCGGGGACGGCGAGCACGGCTTCTCGAAGCTGATGGAGCACTTCCTCGCCGGCCAGCTCGCCGGGCTGCACGAGCTGACGTACTTCTTCGCGCCGAACATCAACTCCTACAAGCGGTTCGTGCCCGGCAGCTTCGCGCCGACCGCGATCGCGTGGGGCACCGACAACCGCACCTGCGCGCTGCGCGTCGTCGGGCACGGCGAGTCGCTGCGCGTGGAGAACCGGGTGCCGGGCGGGGACGTCAACCCGTACCTCGCCGTCGCCGCGCTCATCGCCGCCGGCCTGCACGGCATCGAGAACGAGCTGGAGCTCGAAGAGCCCTTCACCGGCAACGCCTACCACTCCGATCGCGGCACGGTGCCGACGACCTTGCCCGAAGCCGCCGCGGCCCTGGCCGGCAGCGACCTGGCGCGCGCGGCCTTCGGCGACGACGTCGTCGACCACTACCTGAACGCGGCGAAGATCGAGGTCGACGCCTACAACGCCGCCGTCACCGACTGGGAGCTGATCCGTGGCTTCGAACGGCTCTGACGACCGGCCCGTCATCGGGCTGACGTCCTACCTGGAGCCCGCGAAGTTCCTGGTCTGGGACACCGAAGCCGTCCTGCTGCACCGGGTCTACGTCGACTGCGTCGTCGCGGCCGGCGGCATCCCGGTCCTGCTGCCGCCGGTGTCCGACGCGTACGAGCGGCTGGTGTCCACTGTGGACGGCCTGGTGCTCACCGGCGGCGCCGACGTCGAGCCCGCGCGCTACGGCCACGAGCCGCACCCGGCCACCTACGTCCGCCCCGAGCGGGACGCCTTCGAGTTCGGCCTGTTCGCCGCGGCCCGGCGCGCCCGCAAGCCGGTGCTGGGCGTGTGCCGCGGCCTGCAGGTGATGAGCGTCGCCCTCGGCGGCACCCTGACCCAGCACCTGCCCGAAAGCGCGCGGACGACCGAACACCAGCCCGCCCCGGCGACGTTCGGGCGGGGGACGGTCACGCTCGCCGAAGGCAGCCGGGCGGCGGCGATCCTCGGCTCCGAAACCAAGACCCTCTGCTACCACCACCAGGCGATCGACCGGCTCGGCACCGGCCTGGAGGCCGTCGGCCGGTCCGCCGACGGCACGATCGAGGCCGCGGAGGTGCCCGGTGAGTTCACCCTTGGTGTCCAGTGGCACCCCGAGCAGGACAGCGACGACGTCCGGCTGTTCCAGGCTCTCGTCGAAGCGAGCAAGGAGAACCGATGAGCACGTTTGACGTCCTGAACCCGGCCACCGAGGAGGTGGTGCGGAGCGTCCCTCTGACCAGCGCCGAAGAGACCGACGCGGCGATCGCCCGCGCCCAGGCCGCGTTCCCGGCCTGGCGCGACGTCACCCCCGGCGACCGCGCGCGCCTGCTGCGCCGCTTCGCCGACGCCGTCGAGGCCGACATCGAGCACCTCGCGCGGCTGGAGGTCGAGAACTCCGGGCACACGATCGGCAACGCCCGCTGGGAGGCCGGCAACGTCCGTGATGTCCTCAACTACTACTCCGCCGCCCCGGAACGCCTGATCGGCCAGCAGATCCCGGTGCCCGGCGGCATCAACGTCACCTTCCAGGAGCCCCTGGGCGTGGTCGGCGTGATCGTGCCGTGGAACTTCCCGATGCCGATCGCCGGCTGGGGGTTCGCGCCCGCGCTCGCCGCCGGGAACACCGTCGTCCTCAAACCCGCCGAGCTGACGCCGCTGACCGCCCTCCGGCTGGCCGAGCTGGCGCGCGAGGCGGGCATCCCGGAGGACGTCTTCCAGGTGCTGCCCGGCAAGGGGTCCGTGGTCGGGCAGCGGTTCGTCGACCACCCGGCCGTGCGCAAGGTCGTCTTCACCGGCTCCACCGAGGTCGGCAAGCAGATCATGGCGGGCTGCGCGGCGCAGGTGAAGCGCGTGACGCTGGAGCTCGGCGGCAAGAACGCCAACATCGTCTTCGCCGACTCCGACCTGGAAAAAGCCGCGGCGACCGCGCCCTACGGCGTCTTCGACAACGCCGGCCAGGACTGCTGCGCCCGCTCCCTGATCCTGGTGCAGGCGAGCGCATACGACCGCTTCATGGAGCTCCTGGAACCCGCGGTGCACGGCGTCGTCGTCGGCGACCCCGGCGACGAGAAGACCGAGATGGGCCCGCTGATCTCCGCCGCGCACCGGGAGAAGGTGGCTTCCTACGTCCCGGACGACGCGCCCGTGGCCTTCCGCGGCACCGCGCCCTCCGGACCGGGCTTCTGGTTCCCGCCGACCGTCGTCACCCCGCCCGACCTGCGCCACCCGCTCGCCGCGGAGGAGGTCTTCGGGCCGGTCGTCGCCGTGGTGCCGTTCGCGGAGGAGGCCGACGCGGTCCGGATGGCCAACGCGACCGAGTACGGCCTGTCCGGGTCGATCTGGACCCGCGACGCCGGCCGCGCGTTCCGAGTTGCGCGCGGCGTCGAATCCGGCAACCTCTCGGTGAACTCGCACTCGTCGGTGCGCTACTGGACGCCGTTCGGCGGCTTCAAGCAGTCCGGCCTCGGCCGCGAGCTCGGCCCGGACGCCGCCGCGGCGTTCACCGAAACCAAGAACGTCTTTCTGAGCACGGAGGAGTAATGGTCCAGCGTTTCGAAGGCCGCGTCGCGGTCATCACCGGCGGCGCCAGCGGCATCGGGCTCGCCTCGGCCCGGCGCCTGGCGAGCGAAGGCGCGAAGGTCGTCATCGCGGACCTCTCGCCGGCCGAGGGCAAGGCGGCCGCCGACGAGATCGGCGGCGCGTTCATCCAGACCGACGTCACCGACGCCGAGCAGGTCGAAAATCTGTTCCACAGCACGGTGGAGCAGTTCGGCTCGGTCGACGTCGCCTTCAACAACGCCGGCATCTCGCCGCCGGAGGACGACTCCATCCTCACCACCGGCGTCGAGGCGTGGGACCGCGTGCAGCGGGTCAACCTGACGTCGGTGTACCACTGCTGCAAGGCCGTCCTGCCGCACATGCAGCGCCAGGGCAAGGGCTCCATCATCAACACGGCGTCGTTCGTGGCGGTGATGGGCGCGGCGACCTCGCAGATCTCCTACACCGCGTCCAAGGGCGGCGTGCTCGCGATGAGCCGCGAGCTCGGGGTGCAGTTCGCGCGGGAGAACATCCGCGTCAACGCGCTGTGCCCGGGCCCGGTGAACACCCCGCTGCTCAAGGAGCTGTTCGCCAAGGACCCGGAGCGCGCGGCGCGGCGGCTGGTGCACGTGCCGGTCGGCCGGTTCGCCGAGCCGGAGGAGATCGCGGCCGCGGTGGCCTTCCTGGCCAGCGACGACGCCAGCTTCATCACCGCGTCGCAGTTCCTGGTCGACGGCGGCATCTCCGGCGCGTACGTCACCCCGATCTAACGCTGCGACTTCTTCTTGACGTCGTAGACCTCCCGCAGGTGGCGCCAGGCGGCGTTGAGCTTCTTGCGCTCTTCGGAGATCTCCTTCTCCCGGCGGCGCAGGATCCGGGTGGCGATCTCGGAGGCGAGGAACGCGCCGGCGGCGAAGGTCAGCGCGCCGACGATCAGGGTCAGGGCGAGCACAGTGGTGGTCATGGTGACCAGCGTCGGAGCGCGGTGGGCGGGTTGTCCCTGCGCAAAGCTAGCGGGTTTCGTTAGCTTTGTGAGGTGACGCACTGGCGCGCCGACGAGTGGGCGGAAGCGGTCCGGGCCGGCATCCGCTCCCGCGGTCTGTCCCTGGACGAGGCCGCGCGGCGCATCGGCGTCCCGACCTCGACGTTGCGCAGCTGGATCGAGCACCGGCACGCGCCGAAGGTGACGGTGTTCGACCACTGGGCCGAGATCGCCGAGGTCACCGGGCTCGGGGAGGCCGAGCTGCTGCGCGTCGCCGGTGTCCTGCCGGACAGCCTCGCGAGCCCGGTGCACGTCGCGCAGGCGGCGAAGGCGCTGCGGGAGGGCATCGACCGGGCCGGGCAGTTCCTCCGGCAGGCCACCGCGCTCGTCTACTCCTCGCCCGGCACGCAGGTGGCGAACGCGATCGCGGCGTCGCCGATCGACTGGGAGATGCGGATCCGCTCGGCCACCCGCGGCGACGAAGTCCGGGTCACCTACCACCACTACGTCGGGATCGTGCCGCCGCGGGACTTCCCCTACGACGACGCCGAGGTGCGCCGGATCATCGAGCACGACGTCCTCGGCGAGCTGTGGCGGCCGCTCGGGCTGTACTGGCGGGTCGCCGAGGTGCACGACTGGCACGAGCCGCCCCGGCTGGTCATCCAGGTGCCCGAGCAGGAGGCGACGCGCCCGCCCGCGCCGTCGCCGGTGGTCGCCGCGCCGCCGGTGGTCGTGCTGTCGCCGATCTGGGGTTACGGCGAGCTGCTGGCGTCGCTGGTCGCCGACGGCCTCGGGTTCGGCAACGTCGACTTCCGCTACTTCGGTCTCCCGGACAAGATGGCCGACCGGGTCCGCGTCACCGCCCGTGAGCTGGCCGAACCCGCGCCGCGGCTGGTGCACTCGGTGCCGCCGATCATGCTGCTGCACGGCCTGGCCGTGCCCGACCTGACCGGTCGGCTCCCGGTCGTCGTCCGCTACGGGCCGCGGATGCGGGCCCGGGCGGCCCGGATCTACCGCTCGGCGCTGCTCGAAGCCGGGTTCGACGACCCGCTGGAGGGGGCGCGGGCGATCGAGGACGCGGTCGCGGTCCCGCCGGGCTGCGCGCACTTCGAGGTGACCCTGGCCGACGAGGACGTCTTCGACGGCGACCGGCCGTCGCTGGACCGGCTCAACGACTCGGTGGCCTGGCACGCCGAGCAGATCGTCGAGCAGGTCCTGCTGGGTGCGGGCCTGCCGCCGGTGCCGGTGGGCGGGCCGCTGAAACGCCTGGTCCTGCCCTCGGGCCGGGTCCGGCGCCCACCGGCGCTGGCGGGGCAGGTGGTCCGCCGGGTCGCCGAGGCCTGAAGCGCCCCAATGTGGCGTTGGGGGCCGGGGGGGGCGCGCCAACCCCCAAACGGGAGGGTGAGGGCACCCAAGCCCCCCAC
>NZ_JBSGJD010000219.1:0-16809 GCF_053605405.1 Amycolatopsis sp. NPDC003861 | reverse complement strand
TATCTTCATCCCCCGGCCCCCTACCGGGCCCCCCCGCCGGGGCTGTGGTGGTTTGAGGGTGGGGGGCCGTCCGTTTTGGGGGGGCGGGTATGGCACCACCCCCCACGCTCGGCCGGGCGCACGAGGTGGCGCCGCGTGCCCGGCTGGTCCGGAATGCCCTACCGCGTCCGGGTTCCGGCCGCGTGGGCGGTCCACGGGGAACTGCCGCAGTGCGGCCGCCAGGTACCGACGTGCACCCACTGGCGGCCCCAGGTGTGGGACATGAGGACCGTCGGGCGCCGGCACCGGGGGCAGGTCTGCGGCGCCGAGTCGATGGACACCTCGTCCTCCTCCGAGCGGTTGCTGGTCGCGGGGAACAGGATCGTCCGAACGGGACTCGAGCGGACCGGGGAAATTACCCGGATGGCTACGCGGGTTGCCCGGGCCGGCCCGCCAGCCACGAAGCGACCTGGGTGCGCGAGGTGAGGCCGAGCTTCACCAGGATGTTCTCGACGTGCCCCTCGACGGTCCGTCCGCTGAGGACCAGCGCGGCCGCGATCTCCTTGTTGCTCATCCCGCGCGCCACCAGCTCGGCGATCTCCCGCTGCCGCCGGGTCAGCCCGCCGGGCTCGGCCGCCTTGCCCGCCACGCGCGGGGCCGGCCGCTCCCGCAGCGCGTACCGGACGACCTCGTCGAGGCCGGAGCCGGCGGCTTCGGCGAACGCCGCGTCGAAGACGTCGTCCCTGAGCGCCTTGCGGGCCGGCGCGGCGCACTGCTCGTCGACCCCCTGGTAGGGACTCATCTCGCCGACGCGGGCGCCGCTGAGCCGCCACACCGCGCCGGCGCCGCCGAGCAGCCGGGCCACCCGCTCGTGCTCGCCTTCGGCGCAGTGGCACCACGCGAGCGCCTCGACGAGGAACGCGAGCAACGTCCGGTCGGGCAGCCGGAGGGCGACGGCCTCGTGCAGCAATTCCGCGGCCTGCCGAGGTTCTTCCGCGCGCCAGCGGTGGATCGCGACGGCCCACAGCGCGCAGCCCCGGGACCAGCGTGCCTCGTGCCGGTCGGTGAGGGCGAGCGCCTCCTCCGCGGCGGCCGCGCCCCGCGGATCGCCGAGGAAGAAGCGCGCGGCGGCCAGCAGGATCAGCGTGTCGAACACCAGCAGCGCGTCCCCGGCGGTGCGGTACCCGGCCAGCGCCCGCTCCAGCAGTTCGGCCCCGCCGGTCAGGTCGCCGGTGAAAAACGTGGCCATGCCGGAACATTCCGTGTGGCCGGCGCGGAGCCGGTCGTCGTCGAGTTCCTCGGCGAGTTCGGCCAGCTCCGCCAGCAGTTCCGCGTGCGGCGCGCCGGTCTGGATGGCCAGGAACGCCATCGCGTACAGCCCCCGCGCCCGGACCAGGCTGCGCTCGCCGCACAGTGCGAGGCCGCGCCGCAGATAGCCGCAGCCTTCCGGGACGAGCCCGCCGCCGTACCAGAAGTTCCACAGCGAAGCCGCGATGTCCAGCGCCCGGCCCGGTTCGCCGGGGCCGGACAGGCAGTGTTCCAGCACGGCCCGGAGGTTGGCGTGCTCGCGGCGGAGCCGGCCGAGCCACTCCGACTGCCGCGGGCCGAACCCCTCGGCCCGGTAGCGCCGCGCGAGGTCCGCGTAGTACTCGTCCTGCCGGGCCCGGACGCCGGCCTCGTCGCCTTCCGCGGCCAGCCGGGCGCCGCCGTATTCGCGGACGGTCTCCAGCATCCGGTACCAGGCGTGCCGCCCGAAGGTGCCGTTCTGGCGGCTGAGGACCGATTTGTCCACCAGGCCGGTCACGACGTCCAGCGCGCTGCCGCCGTCGGCCTCCGCGGGAGCGCAGACGCGTTCGGCGGCGTCGAGGTCGAACCCGCCGGGGAACACCGACGCCTGCGTCCACAGCCGCTGTTCCGCGGGCGTGCACAGCTCGAAGCTCCAGCCGATCGCCGCTTCCAGGGTCCGGCGGCGGGGCTGCACGGCGGCCGGCCGCGCAGTGAGCAGGCCGAGCCGGTCGTCGAGCCGTTCGAGGACCTGGTCGACCGACAGCACGCGCACGCGGACGGCGGCCAGCTCGATGGCCAGCGGGATGCCCTCCAGCCGGCGGCAGATCCGGCGCACCGTCGCGCGGGTGGCCGGGGTGAGCTCGAAGCCGGGGGAGACGGCCGCCGCGCGGTCGGCGAACAGTGTCACCGCATCGATCGGGCCGCCGCCGGCGTCGTCGGCGACCGGCAGCGGCTCGACGTGCAGGAGGTGCTCGCCCTCGACGTGCAAGGTGTGCCGACTGGTGGCGAGGACGCGCAGGCCGCCGGAGCCGGCGAGCAGTTTCGCGACCAGCGTCGCGCATTCGTCGGCGACGTGCTCGCAGTTGTCCAGCACCAGCAGGAGCTGCTTGTCCTCGAGGAACTCGGCGAGCCCGGCGGCCTGGTCGCTGGTGCCGCGCAGGCCGAACGCCGTCGCCACGGTGTTCGGCACCAGGTGCGGGTCGCCGACGTCGGCCAGCTCGGCCAGCCACACGCCGTCGGGGAACGCCCGCCGCACGTCGGCGGCGACCCGCAGCGCCAGCCGCGTCTTGCCGACCCCGCCGGCTCCGGTCAGCGTGACGAGCCGGGCCGCGGCCAGCAGCCGTTTCGCGTCCCCGAGCTCGTGGCGCCGCCCGACGAAGCTGGTCAGCTCGGCCGGGAGGTTTCCGGCACTCCGGCGGGAACGCGCACCCATGCGCAGAGTCTAGGACGGCCCCGGCCCCCGGTCCCGGCATCGCCGTGTCGCCCCTCCGAGCACGCGCGATGCCCCATCCGACAAACTTCGTCGTAGATATTGTTAACAATCTCATCGACGATTAGGGTGCGGGTATCGAGACCCGAAGCGACGAGGACCCACCTTGATCATCGACTGCCACGGCCACTACACCACCGCCCCGCCCGCCCTCGCCGCGTGGCGGGACCGGCAGGTCGCCGCCCTGGACGGCGCCGTCACCGCCCCCACCGCGGCCGACCTGCGGATCAGCGACGACGAAATCCGCGAGAGCGTCGAGGGCAACCAGCTCCGGCTGATGGACGACCGCGGCATCGACCTGACGATCTTCTCGCCCCGCGCGTCCTTCATGGCCCACCACGTCGGCGGCTTCGAGACGTCGGCGGCGTGGGCGGCGATCTGCAACGAGCTCTGCCACCGCGTCAGCACGCTCTACCCGGAGCGGTTCGCCCCGGCCGCCATGCTCCCGCAGTCCCCGGGCGTCGACCCCGCCACCTGCCTCCCCGAGCTGACCCGCTGCGTCGAGGAGTACGGCGCCGTCGCGCTCAACCTCAACCCCGACCCGAGCGGCGGCCACTGGACGGCCCCGCCGCTCACCGACCGGTCGTGGTACCCGATCTACGAGAAGATGGCCGAATACGACATCCCGGCGATGGTGCACGTCAGCACCAGCGTCAACCCGGCGTTCCACACCACCGGCGCGCACTACCTGAACGCCGACACGACCGCGTTCATGCAGCTCGTGCAGGGCGATCTGTTCGCCGACTTCCCGACGCTGCGGCTGATCATCCCGCACGGCGGCGGCGCGGTGCCCTACCACTGGGGCCGGTTCCGCGGCCTGGCCATGGCGCTGGGCAAGCCCGAGCTGGAGGAGCACGTGCTGAACAACGTCTTCTTCGACACCTGCGTCTACCACCAGCCGGGTTCGGACCTGCTCTTCGACGTCGTCCCGGCGCGCAACATCCTCTTCGCGTCGGAGATGATCGGAGCCGTCCGCAGCGTCGATCCCCGGACCGGGTACCACTTCGACGACACCCGCCGGTACGCCGAGGCCGCGAACCTGTCCGAAGAGGACTGGGCGGCCATCCGGGAACACAACGCCCGGGCCGTCTACCCCCGCCTGGACGCGCTCCTGAAGGGACAGGGCCGGTGACCGCACCCAAGACACCGGGCTGGCTGGACTGGTGCCCCGCACCGTCCACACCGGACTTCCGGCTGCCGCCCGGCACGGTCGACGCCCACTGCCACGTCTTCGGCCCGCAAGCGCAGTTCCCGTTCGCGCCCGAACGCAAGTACACGCCCTGCGACGCAGGCAAGGACCAGCTCTTCGCCCTGCGCGACCACCTCGGCGTCTCCCGGACCGTGATCGTGCAGGCCACCTGCCACGGCGCGGACAACTCCGCGATGGTCGACGCCGTCCGCGCGTCCGGCGGGCGGGCGCGCGGGGTCGCCACCGTCCGGCCCGACGTCGGTGCGGCGGAACTGCGGCAGCTGCACGAGGCAGGTGTCCGGGGCGTGCGGTTCAACTTCGTCAAGCGCCTGGTCGACGCCTCTCCGCAGGAAGACCTCAGCGCGATCGCGAAGAAGATCGCGCCGCTCGGCTGGCACGTCGTGCTCTACTTCGAGGCCGCCGACCTGCCCGAACTGGAAACCTTCTTCGGGTCGCTGCCGACGCCGCTGGTGATCGACCACCTGGGCCGCCCGGACGTCACGAAACCGGTGGACGGCCCGGAATTCCGCCGGTTCCTCGACTTCGCCGGGACCCACGACGTCTGGGTGAAGGTGAGCTGTCCCGAGCGGCTCACCGTCACCGGGCCCCCGGCGCTGGACGGCGAACGCCACGCCTACACCGACGTCGTGCCGTTCGCCCGCCGCGCCGTCGCGGAGTTCCCGGACCGGGTGCTGTGGGGCACCGACTGGCCGCACCCGAACCTCAAGCACCACATGCCCGACGACGGCCTGCTCGTCGACCACGTCCGCCACCTCGCGGACACCCTCGAAGCGCAGCACAAGCTGCTCGTCGACAACCCGATGCGCCTCTACTGGCCCGGCGAAACCGCCTGAAACCCGCCTGAGACCCCTGAAGGGCATGCAATGCAGCACGCCAACGCGCTCAACCGGCTGAACCGCCTGCCGATCTCCCGGTTCCACAAGTTCACCCTGTTCGCCGTCTCGTTCGCCTACTTCTTCGAATTCGCCGACATCAACAGCTTCGCCACCACCGCGCCCAAGCTGATCAAGCTCTGGGGCGTGACGGTCGACCAGGTCGCGTACGTGACGTCGCTGTCGTTCGTCGGCATGTTCTTCGGCTCGGTCATCGCGAGCACGATCGCCGACCGCTGGGGGCGGAAGAACGCGCTCGTGCTGACGACCGTGTGGTTCGGCGTCTTCTCGTTCGCGGCGGTGTTCTCCTGGGACATCGTGTCCCTCGGCGTGTTCCGCGTGCTGACCTCGGCGGGCCTGTCGGCGATGACCGTGGTCGCGGTGATCTACGTCAACGAGCTGTACCCGGCGGCGAACCGCGGGAAGTACCAGGCGTACGCGATCGTGATCGGCATCTGCGGCACGCCGGTGACGAACCTGATCGCCAGCGTCGTCGTCCCGCTCGGCGACTGGGCGTGGCGGCTGGTCTACCTGTGGGGCGCGCTCGGCGTCCTGCTCGTGCTGTTCACCCGGCGCCTGAAGGAGTCGCCCCGGTGGTACGAGAGCCGCGGCGAACACACACGAGCGGACGCGGTCCTGCGCGAGATCGAAGCCCAGGTCGCGGCGGAGAAGGGCCCGCTGCCGGAGCCCGCGCCGCCGGCCGGGGAGGCGCCGGTGGCCAAGGCCCCGCTGCGGCTGCTGCTGCGCAAGAAGTACCTGCTGCCGACGTTGCTGCTCACGGTGCTGTGGGTGACGCAGACGATCGGGTTCTTCGGCTATTCGAGCTGGGCGCCGACGCTGCTGGCCAAGGAGGGCTTCAGCGTCGAGAAGTCGGTGTTCTACGTGGCCCTCACGACGGTCGGCGCGCCGCTGGGCTCGTACCTGGCCGCCCTGGTCACCGACCGCTTCGAGCGCAAGTGGTGCCTGGTCGCCTTCGGCACGGTGATCGCGCTCTGCGGGCTGTTGTACGGGCTGACGTTCAACCCGGTCCTGATCGTGGTGTTCGGCTTCCTGGTCAACATGTTCGAGCGCGGCTACACGGCGCTGGGCTACGCGTATTCGCCGGAGCTGTTCGACACACGCGGCCGGTCACTGGGCACCGGCGTGTCCTACGGTCTGGGCCGGCTGTCGAACGCGGCGGGCCCGCTGATCGTGGCCGGGCTGTACAACGGCAGCGGCTACCGGAGCGTGTTCTTCTTCATCGCGGGGACGTGGCTGGTCGGCGCGGTGGTGCTGGCGGTCTTCGGGCCACGGACCCGCCAGGCGCGGCTCGCCCGCGTCACCGAGCCGGCCGCCGTCTAGAACGCGTACCGGACACGCAGGTAGGGCGCGTGGACGGCGATCAGGTCGAGCAGTTCGTCCAGCAGGGCCCGCTTGTGGCCGGCGCGGTAGCGGACGTTCACCCCGCCGCCCTCGCTGCGCTTGGTCTCCTGCAGGTCGGGCCGCCAGAGGACCTGCTCGGCCTTGGGGTGCCAGCCGAGGTTGACCTCGTGCAGGGCGCGGTTGTGGGTCAGCATGATCACCTCGGCGGCCAGCTGGGCCTTGGTGACGTCGTTCGTCGCGTCGCCGAGGTCCTGCAGCAGGCGGGTCCAGTCGGCCAGCCAGCCGTCGTAGACGACGACCGGGCTGAGGTTGACGTGCACCTCGTACCCGGCGGCGACGAAGTCGTCCAGCGCGCGCAGGCGCTCGGCGATCGGGCTGGTCCGCAGGTCCAGCAGCTTGGCCGGCCGCTCGGGCATCAGCGAGAACCGGACCCGGGTGCGGCCGCGCGGGTCCAGGTCCAGCAGCCCGCGGTGGACGTACTTCGTGGCGAACGACGCCTTCGCGGCCGGCTGCCCGGCGAACAGGCCGATCAGGTCGGCGACGTTGTCGCTGACCAGGGCGTCGACCGAGCAGTCGGAGTTCTCGCCGATGTCGTAGACCCACGCGCTCGGGTCGCACTGGTTCGGCTCCGGCTTGGGGCCCTGCCGGGCGATGTGGCGGGTCAGGTACCCGGTGATCTGCTCGATGTTGGCGAAGACGGTGATCGGGTTGGAGTAGCCCTTGCGGCGGGGGACGTAGCAGTAGGCGCACGCCATCGCGCAGCCGTTGGAGGTCGAGGGCGCGATGAAGTCGGCGGACCGCCCGTTGGGCCGGGCCGTCAGCGACTTCTTGATCCCCAGGACCAGGGCTTCCCGCTTGATCCGCACCCAGCGGCGGACGTTGGTCTCGTCGCCGTGGAGTTCGGGGATGCGCCAGTGGCTGTCGACCTCGACGACGGTCGCTTCGGGGAAGCGGTCGAGCACCTGGCGCCCGCGGGGGAGCTCGGCCGCGGCGGGCTCGGCGTAGATGCGCGACGGCGCGAGGAGCTTCTCCCGCTCGAGGGCCGCGTCTGTCAAGGGAGGTTCACCTGCGCAGTCTCGGGGCTGCCCAGTCTACCCGTGCTCACCGGCACCGGGCGGCGCACCAGGGCGACCATCGCCGCGCCCAGCAGGCCGGCGATCGCGAACACGAGGAAGCCCAGTGTGGACAGTCCACTCGCGACCAGGACACCGCCGAGCCACGGGCCGAACACCGCGCCGAAGCGGCCGACCCCGGCGACCCAGCCCAGCGCCGTCGCGCGGCTGTCCGCGGGGTAGTGGGCCCCGACGGCGGCGTAGATCAGCGTCTGGGCGCTGAACAGCCACGCGCCGGTGAGGAAGACGACCACGTACGTCAGGGGGAAGCGGCATCCGGACGGCCAGGAGCCCGACGCCGGCCGCGGTGAGCGTGAACCGGATGACGGCGACCGGCCGGCCCGCGACGAGCATGCGCGCGATCCCGCCCAGGTCGATCACCAGCAGGAGCCCGGCGAAGGAGTCGATTTAGAACAGCAGGGTGGTCAGCCGGACCGCCGGGGTGAACAGGCCGCGCAGGCCACCGCGGCCGCGCGCGGGTTCCGGGGTGAAGGGCTCGAGCGGGACCGCGAACTTGCGCGCGATCGCTGTGACATACGGGGCTTCGCCCCGGCCGGGGGCTCCGCCACCCGGACCCCCGAAAAGCCGCCTGGGCGCGCTCCGTCCGGCCCTTGGAGAGCAGGAAGGTGAGCGATTCCGGCAGCAGGAAGACGACGGCCGGGAGGACCGGCACGAGCAGGAGTGCCCCGAGCCAGTACACCGACCGCCAGCCCAGCGACTGCACGAGCGTCATCCCGAGGGCGCCGGCCGGCGCGCCGCCGGCCTGGTGGGCCGTCATCACGGTGGTGACCGCGAGGTTCCGGCGCCACGCGGGCGCGTACTCCATGACCATGGCGATGGCCGAGGGCAGCAGCCCGCCGAGGCCGAGGCCGGCGGCGAACCGGGCCGCGCCGAACCACCCCGGCGTCGGGGCGGCACACGCACCGGCCGCCGGCGAGAAGAGGGCGACGCCGGTGAGCATGCCGGACGCGAGGGCACCGAGCAGCATGCCGAAACGTCGTCAGGCTGCCGATCTCGCCGCCGGTGACGGCGGTCAGGGCGAAGTCCCGGTCGCCCGGCAGGGTCGCGCCGTAGACGAACAGGTCGAGGCCGTCGAGCAGGACGAGCACCCAGCGCACCGCGGTGACACGGACGGCGAGGCGGTTTCCGGTGGGGAGATTATCGACAATCCTGTGAATCAGCTATGTGTGCCAGTTGCGCGTGGGCCGCGGCGGCGACGTCGGCCCGGACGCCCAGCTCGCCGAGCATCTCGGTCGCGGCCGCCATCTCGCCGGTGCGGCGGACCGCGTGCCGGTACGAGCCGTCGACCAGGCGGTCCACGGTGGACGCGTCCGCGGCGGTCAGCTCGCCGACGATGATCTTCCGCAGCCAGTCTTCGCAGCCGGCGGCGCGGGCGGCCTGCAGCGCCTCGACCACGGCGGCGGACATCCCCTTGAAGAAGACGCTCCGCAGCAGCTTGCGCTCGGCGGCGAGCCCGGCCTCGCCGGGCATGGTCTCCACCGCCGCGCCGAGCGGGTTGAGCGTCGCGGCGACGGTGCCGGCCGCGGGCCCGGTGGCCAGCATCGGCACCCGCAGGCCCCGGCCCGGGACGGGCGCCATGATCGCCACGTCGGCGAACGGGATCCGGTGCTCGGCGGCGCGGGCGGCGAGTTCGCGTTTGGTGCCGGGGGAAGCGGTGTTCAAGTCGGCCCAGACGCCCGGCAGTCCGGCGAGCCCGGCTTCGAACGCCCGGAGTGCCGCCGACGCGCTGTTGACGCTCAGGACGAGGTCGGCGCCCCGGGCCGCGTCGGCTTCCGAGCGCGTGCCGACGACCCCTCCGGCGGCCGGGACCGCCGGGTCGTAGCCCCGCACGGTGACCCCGGCGGCCACCAGATCACGGGCCAGGGCGCCGCCCGCTTCGCCCAGGCCGAGTACCGCGATGGTTCCGGTCATAGCAGAATCCTCCTCGCCAGCTACGATCGAGTACACGATGTGCTCGACAAAATTGTCAACAAACGGAGCCGAGGCTATGACGGAGAGTGCGCCGGACCGGCAGCCGGGGGAGCGGTCCGCGGTGGCGGCCATCCGCGACGCCATCGTCCGCGGCGAGTTCGTGCCCAACCAGCGGCTGGTGGAAGCCGATTTGTCGGCACAGTTCGGGGCGAGCCGGGCGACGGTGCGGGCGGCGCTGATCGAGCTGACCAACGAGGGGCTCGTCGAGCGCGTGCAGAACCGCGGTGCCCGGGTGCGGGCGGTGTCGCTGGAGGAGGCCGTCGAGATCTCCGAGGTGCGCATGATGCTGGAGTCGCTGTGCGCGGCGAAGGCGGCGGAGCGGATTTCCGACGCCGAGGTGGGCGAGCTGCGCGAACTCGGCGAGCGGATGCAGGCGGCCGTGGCGGGCGGGGACGTCGTCGGGTACTCGGGCCTCAACCAGCGGCTGCACCGCCGCATCCGCGAGATCAGCGGGCAGCAGACGGCGGCGCAGGTGCTCGAACGGCTGCGCGGGCAGAGCGTCCGCCACCAGTTCCGGCTGGCGATGCGCCCGGGCCGGCCGCAGGTGTCGCTCCCGGAGCACCTGGCGATCATCGACGCGATCTGCGCGCACCAGCCCGAGAAGGCGGCCGACGCCGCTCGGGTGCACCTGGGCAGCGTGATCGAGGCCCTGAAGGCGGCCGACGCCGAGGTGTCCCCGCTGCACCCCTGATTTCCGCCAAGATTGTTGACAATTTCGTCGACCAGACTCTACGGTGACGGTATGAAGCCCGTCATCGTCACCGATCCACCCCGCGCCGACCTCGACCAGGTCTCGCGGCTGGCGGACTACGGCGTCGCCACCGTGCACGAGGCTCTCGGCCGCTCCGGTCTCCTCGCGGCCGGTCTCCGGCCGATCCAGGACGGCGTCCGCGTCGGCGGCACCGCGGTCACGGCGCTGTGCTGGCCCGGGGACAACCTGATGATCCACGCCGCCGTCGAGCAGTGCCGCGAAGGCGATCTCCTCGTCGTCACCACCACTTCGCCCTGCCACGACGGCCTTTTCGGCGAGCTCTTCGCCACCGCGCTGCGCCGCCGCGGGGTGCGCGGGCTGGTCACCACCACCGGCGTCCGCGACGTCGCCGATCTGCGCGCCCTCGGCTTCCCCGCCTGGTCGGCGGCGATCAGCGCGCAGGGCACGGTGAAGGCGACCGCCGGTGCGGTCAACGTCCCCGTCGTCCTCGGCGGGCAGCTCGTCCGCCCGGGCGACGGCATCGTGGCCGACGACGACGGCGTCCTGTGCGTCCGCCGCGAGGACGTCCAAAGTGGACTCGAAAAGGCGAAGGCCCGGCTGGAGAAGGAAGCCGCCGCCCGGGAGGCCTTCGCCACCGGCCAGCTCGGCCTGGACCGCTACGGCCTGCGCGAAAAGCTCGAAGCCCTGGGCGTCCGGTACCTGACCGCCGAGGAGTACGAGAAGGAGCAGGCATGACCGGCGTGCGCTGCATGCTCATGCGCGGGGGCACGTCGAAGGGTGCCTACTTCCTCGCTCGGGACCTCCCGGCCGACCCCGCCGCCCGCGACGACCTCCTGCTGCGGATCATGGGCACCCCCGACCCGCGCCAGATCGACGGCCTCGGCGGCGCGCAGCCGGTCACCAGCAAGGTCGCGATCGTCTCGAAGGCGACCGACGCCGGCCACGACGTCGACTACCTGTTCCTGCAGCTCGGCGTGGAGGAGCCCACCGTCTCCGACCGCCAGACCTGCGGCAACCTGCTCTCCGGCGTCGGCCAGTTCGCCGTCGAACGGGGGCTCGTGCCCGCCGGGCCGGAGCGCACCGCGGTCCGGATCCGGATGGTCAACACCGGCTCGATCGCCGTCGCGAGCTTCGCCACCCCCGGCGGCGAAGTCGACTACCGCGGCGACACGGCCATCTCCGGCGTGCCCGGCACCGCCGCCCCGGTCGAGCTCGACTTCACCGACACGGAAGGGTCCGTGTGCGGCAGCCTGCTGCCGACCGGGAACGTCCGCGACGACATCGGCGGCATCGCCGTCACCTGCGTGGACAACGGGATGCCGGTCGTCGTCGCGCGCGCCGAAGACCTCGGCGACGGGCCGGGCCTGCCCGAGCGGATCGACGCGCTGCGCATCGAGGCCGGGAAGCTGATGGGCCTCGGCGACGTCCGCGGCTCGTCGGTCCCGAAGACCACGCTGGTCGCCGCGCCCCGCGACGGCGGCGCGATCGCCACCCGCACCTTCATCCCGGTCAAGCCGCACCCGTCGATCGGGGTGCTCGGCGGGGTCAGCGTCGTGACGGCGTTGCTGCTCGACGGCGCCGTCGGGGCCGAACTGCTGCGGAAACCACCGGCGGGCGAGCCGATCGAGATCGAGCACCCGAGCGGCAAGCTCGCGGTCGCGATCGAGTTCGAGGGGGCCCGCGTCCGCCGGTCGACGGTGCTGCGCACCGCGCGGAAGTTGTTCGACGGCACCGTTTTCCCCCGTTCCTGAGGAGCCGCCTTGCCTTCGCCGCGCCACGAGGTCGCGCACCTCGGTCACGTCGAGCTGTTCACCCCCGAGCCGGAGCGGAGCCTGGACTTCTTCGTCCGCGTCCTCGGCCTGACCGAGAACGGCACCGACGGCGACTCGGTGTACCTGCGCACCTGGGACGACTACGAGCACCACAGCCTGAAGCTCACCGCGGCGAAGACGTCCGCGTCGGGCGGACGGCGTTGCGCGCGTCCAGCGAAGAAGCCCTCGGCCGGCGGGTGGCGGCCCTGGAGGAGTGCGGGCTCGGCATCGGCTGGGTCGACGGCGACACCGGGATCGGCCCGACGTACCTGTTCCGCGACCCCGACGGCCACGAACTCGAGCTGTACTGGGAAACCGAGCGCTACCGCCCGCCGGACCACCTGCGGCCGGCGCTGAAGAACCAGGCCCAGGCGTATCCGGGGCGGGGCGTCGGCGTCCGCCGCCTCGACCACGTCAACTACCTGGCCCACGAGGCGGAGGCGAACGGCCGGTTCGTCGGCGACGTCCTCGGCGGCCGCGTCACCGAGCAGATCCGGCTCGACAGCGGCGTGATTTCCGGGCAGTGGACACATTTCGCGCAGAAGTCCTACGACCTGGTGTACACGAACGACCGGACGGGGTCGCACGGGCGCCTGCACCACATCGCGTTCGCGACGGACACGCGCGAGGACATCCTCCGGGCGGCCGACATCGCCCTCGAAAACGGCGTCCACATCGAGACCGGGCCGCACAAGCACGCGATCCAGCAGACGTTCTTCCTGTACGTGTACGAGCCGGGCGGCAACCGGATCGAGCTGTGCAACCCCACCGGACGGCTGATCTTCGCCCCGGATTGGGAACCGGTGACGTGGACCGAAGCCGAGCGGGCCAAGGGCCAGGCGTGGGGGCTGAAGACGATCGAGTCGTTCCACACGCACGGCACCCCGCCGGTGTGAGCTCCGCCCCGACCGCCCCGGCGGCGGCTGACATCCGGCCGCGGCACGACTACCGTGGGCGACGGGGAGTCATCGGCGCAAGGGGAGGCGCTGCGATGGGGGAGCATGCTTGGGCACCGTCGGGATGGCCGTTGTGGGCATTGCCCACGCGGGTGCGCGTGCTTGTTCTCGGAGTGGTTTTGGCCGTCTTCGGCCTGGTGGCGCTCGTGGCCCGGACACCCCCGGCGCCGGGGGATTGGACGGCGGCGGCCTGGCTCGCCGCGGCTGCGCTGCCGCACCTGCACGCGTCGCACCTGATCCAGCGCCGTCGCCGTGATCGGGCGGGCACGCCGTACGTCGACCTGTGCAGCGTCTGGATCTTCGCCGGGGTGATCGTCCTGCCCCTGGTGCTCGAACTGGGGCTGGTGGCGGTGCTCTACGCCCACCGCTGGGTGCTGGTCACCCGGTTCGACGCGGTCCGGCCGCCGCACCGCACCGTGTTCACCGCCGCCACGCTCGCGCTGGCCGCGGCCGCCGCGGCGACCGTGCTGCGCGCGAGCGGCGTCCAGCAGCACCTCGCCGACGGTGCCCGCCCCGGCTGGGCCGACCTGGTCGCCGTGGTCGCCGCGGCCGCGGCGCTGTGGGTGGTCAACACCGTGCTCGTCGGCACGGTCATCGCCTGGACGGTCCCCGCCGAGCACCCCCGCCGGCTGCTGGGCAGCGCCTCGGACAACCTGCTGGAGGCGGGCCAGCTGGCGCTTGGCGTCTTCGTCGCGCTCGCGCTGCTGTGGTGGCCGCCCGCCACGCTGCTGATGATCGTCCCGACGTTCGCGCTGCACCAATGCGTCCAGCTCGACCAGCTGAAGCTGGCCGCCCGCACCGACCAGCGCACCGGGCTGCTCAACGCGATCGCCTGGCACGAACAGGCCGCGCAGGCGCTCGAGCGCACCCGCGGCCGGATCGGCGTGCTGATGATCGACCTCGACTGGTTCAAGCGCATCAACGACACCCACGGCCACCCGGTCGGCGACGACGTCCTCGCCGAGGTGGCCACGGTGCTCACCGGGACCGTCCGGCGCGGGGACGCGGTCGGCCGGTACGGCGGCGAGGAGTTCGCCGTGCTGCTGCCCGACGTCGACGAAGCCGAGGTCCGGGCGATCGCCGAGCGGATCCGCGTCCGGATCCGGGCGCTGCGCATCACCACGCCGGCGGGGGAGCCGGTGACCCTGTCGGCGACGATCGGCGCCGCGCTGCAGCCTTCGATGCCCGCAGCCGGGCTGGACGAGCTGATCCGGGCGGCCGACAACGCGCTGTACGCGGGCAAGAAGGCCGGCCGGGACCGGGTGGCGATGGCCGGGCGCTGAAGCCGTCAGTTCTGGCCGGGGTCGGCCGGGCCGCGGTGGTGCTGGAGCGCGAGCCCCCGGTCGTGGTCGAAGGTCACCGGGATTTCGGTGCCGACCAGCGGACACCGCCGCAGCGCCTCGCGGGTCACCGCGTCGTAGACGTCGTCGGTCGCCGCGCCGGGCAGATAGATGCCGACCGCGGCGCGCAGTTCGTAGCCGCCGTCGTCGCGGTGGGCCAGCGTGGCTTCGGCCGTGACCACGCTTTCGGCCGGCTCGACGTCGAGCGACGTCGCCGCGATCGTCAGCGCCTGGTGCAGGCAGGTCGCCAGGGCGGCAGCGTAGAGCCGCTCCGGGTTGAGCGCGTCGGCCGTGCCGTCGCCGCTGGGTTCGCCGACGGGGTAGGCCAGGTCGCCGCGGCCGTCGATCCGGACGCTGCCGCGGCTCGACGTCGCCTCCGCCGAGAAGATGTCCCGTGCCATCGCGTCCTCCGGGGTCGTTTCCGCGCGGTTACCCGGCGGCGGCCGCCCCACACGCTCAGCTCGTCTCGCGCACTTCCAGGTGGTGCGGCGCGACGATGGACCGTGGCGGTTCCGGCGCCGCCGCCTGCCGCGCGAGGCGGTCGAGGGCGAGTTCGGCGATGCGGTCCTTGTCCGGCGACACGGTCGTCAGGGCGGGCACGCTGTAGCGGCCGTCTTCGATGTCGTCGAACCCCACCAGGGCCAGGGCATCCGGCACCGCGACCCGCCGGTCGGCGGCGGCCCGCAGCGCACCCAGGGCCAGTTCGTCGGTGAAGCAGAAGACGGCGTCGGGCGGCTGGGGCAGGTCGAGCAGCCGCAGCATGGCCTGGTGGCCGTCGGCGCGGTGCAGGCGCCGCACCGGCACCTCCAGCTCCGGCTCGGCCGGCAGCCCCGCCTCGGCCAGCGCCTGCCGGTAGCCGGCGAGCCGCTGCCGCGCGGTCGCGTTCAGCGAGCGCGGCTGGATGCCCAGGGCGGCGACGCGGCGACGGCCCGACGCCAGCAGGTGCCCGGTGGCCTCGCGCGCGGCGGCGACGTTGTCGATGGCGACGTGATCGACGCCCGCGGTGCCGTCGTGCTCGCCGAGCAGCACCAGCGGCACGGTGTCGGTGCGCGCGGCCAGCTCCGCGGGCGCCACCGCCCACGGGCTGAACAGGACGCCGTCCACCAGCTGGCTGCGCCGGCCGTGCAGCAGTTCCTTCTCGCGCTCGGCGTCACCGTCGGTCTGGTCGATGAGCACGGTCATGCCCCGGGCGCCGGCGATCCGGACGGTCCGCGCGGCGAGCTCGGCGAAGTACGGCGAGTCGATCTCCGGGATGACCAGCGCGACCAGGCCGGTCCGGCCGCGCCGCAGGGTGCGGGCGGCCAGGTTGGGCCGGTAGCCGAGAGCGTCGATGCTCGCCTGCACGCGTTCCCGGGTCGCCGGGGCGACGTACCGGAACCCGTTGACCACGTTGGACACCGTGCGCACCGAGACGCCGGCGTGCTCGGCCACGTCACGCAGTTTCGGGTTCACCGGCGCAGCGTACCTCTTGCAACGTGGCATGCCACGTTGCAAACTGAGCTGCCACGCCGTCGTGCCCCCGAGGAGGCCCCGGATGACCGCGCACCGAACCGCTCCCGCCCCGCTGCCCATGGCCGAACTCGCGGCGCTGACCGAACGTCTGGACACCGACGGCATCATCGGGCTGCCCCAGGCGTTCCCGCGCGACTGGGTGCGGCAGCTCGGCGCGGACATCGACACGGCGTTCGCCGAGGCCCGCGCCCGGCCGGACGGGGCCGTCGGTCGCGGCCCGAGCCGCTTCTACGTCGAGATCCACCCGGAGCAGCTGCGCGGGTTCACCGACCTCGTCACCCACCCGTGGATCACCGCCGTCGCGGAGGCGGTGCTCGGGCCGGAGTACCGGATCGTCGAGGTCGGCTTCGACGTCCCGCTCGCCGGCGCGGTCGACCAGCCGTGGCACCGGGACTTCCCGATGCCCGCCGAAACCGCGCGCGAGCGGCGGCTGACGTCGCTGGCGGTGAACGTGACCGCCGTGGACACCGAGCCGGACATGGGTCCGTTCGAGATCGCGCCCGGCACGCACTGGGACGACGGCGGCGCGTTCGAGCACGGCATGTTCCCGCCGCGCGAGGCCTACCCGCGTTACCAGGAGCTCGCGGCGCGCAAGTTCCCGCGGATGGGCGACATCTCGATCCGGTCGGCCCTGACGGTCCACCGCGGCACCGCGAACCACTCGGCGAAGGCGCGCCCGGTCCTGGTGCTGGGCCTCGACGCACCGGGGGCGGGCAACGACGAGCGGCACGACACGGCGGTGACGCGCGAGTTCTGGGCGTCCCTGCCGGAATCCGTGCGGGCGCACCTGCACTGCCCGGTCGTCGACGTCCTGACGCCGATCACCCAGAAGCACACGATCGAAGGTCTCGTGATGGGAGCTTGAGGTTTGGCGGTCCCGGACGCGGGCACCTTCAGGCCATGGCTGAAGCGGGAATCACCGAAATGACGGGCCGGGCCGGCGTCGTCGCGGCCCTGCGCCGCGTACTGCTCGCCTTCGGGGTCGGCGGTGCGCTGGCGTGCCTCGCGTGGATGGCGTTGTGGCTGGCCATGCACGTCTGACTGCCGGGCTCCGGCCACGCTGAGTGGCCGGTGCCCGGGGTTTTACAGGGAGGCGTCGCAGAAAGGGTCGTCGATGCGGCCCGCGGCGCCCGCGGTGGAGAAGGGAAGAGCGGTCGGGTAGGGGAACAGGGTTG
>NZ_JBSGJD010000218.1:0-16878 GCF_053605405.1 Amycolatopsis sp. NPDC003861 | reverse complement strand
AGCCCCGCGGGGGGCCGCGGCGAGCCGCTCGCCCCGGCCACCCCGCCTTCGCCCGCCGAGGAAGCGGGGGCCGACCGGCGTGTCACCGATGCGGGTCAGGCCGCCGCCGATGGTGGCGAACTCGACGTCGAAGCGGCCCGCGGCCTCGGGCAGCAGCGCGCCCACCGACGCGAAACCGACCAGCACGACGTCGGCCGAGCGGTCGTAGCGCGCCGCCTGCGAGCGGGTCGTCTCGATGGCCGGCAGCAGCACCTGGGCGGTGCGGCTGGCCGGGTTCGAGATCAGGTCGAGCACCGTGCCGCGCTCGACGACCGTGCCGTCCTCCAGCACCGCGACGTCGTCGCAGACCCGGCGGACCACGCCCGCGTCCGGCGTCGTGACGACGATCGTGGTGCCCAGCTCGGAGCGCGCCCGGTCGAGGACGGCGAGCACCGCGCCGGCCTCCTCCGGGTCGACGCCGGCGGTCGGGTCGTCGGCGAGCAGCACGGCCGGGGCCGCCGCCAGCGCCTTCGCGACCGCGACGCGGCGGAGCTGCCCGGCGGACAGCTCACCGGGCCGCTGCGTGGCGCGCTGGGTCAGGCCGACGAGGTCGAGCAGCGAGCCGACCCGGCTGCGACGCTGCGGGCCGTCGACGCCGAGCTGCTCGAGCGGGGAAGCGATGTTGCCGGCGATGGTGCGCTCGGCGATCAGCTCCGGTTTCGTGGAGACGACGCCGAGCTGACGGCGGATTTCGCGGAGGCGGCGACCGTCGAGGGTGCCGGTGTTGAGGCCGTCGAGGCGGACGACACCGCGGTCCGGGCGCTCCTGCAGGGCGATGCACCGGGCGAGGACGGACTTGCCCGACCCGGCGGGACCGACCACGCCGAACAGCGAGCCGGCTTGGACGTCGACGCTCACGTCCCGCAGCGCGACGACGGAGTTTCCGTTGGTGGCAAAGGTTTTGGACAGGTTTTCGACGGTGATCACGAAGGCTCCAGAAAACGGGGTGCAGGCAGCGCGCAGCACCCGGCCGCAAGCGAGTTCCGTCCTGTTCGGACGGTGCGTGAAGAAGAGGTGGACCGGCTCGGACTAGCTCAGCGGGAGCGTCGACACGCGGTCACGGAGCGGCGGCCTTCGTCGACAACGCGACGCCTGGTCAGGAGCAGGGGGCGGGCTACCCTCTTCATCGAAAACGGCCTCCATCGGTCCTGGCGGTAGCACCTGCCCTGTGGAGGGTGGTTGCTGCGACTTCGGCGAGCCAGGTCTCTCAGTCGCTCGGGATGGACGTACTGAGTAAAACCGATCCCGAGGAGCGAAAGCAAGCCCGTTGGCCCAGATCACACGAGTGGAGGTGTCCGAATCGCGGGATCAAGGGCTGGGCGGGCGTATTTTCACGCCTCCACTGTGGAGTCGCTAACGCGCGGCGGCGATGCGGGCGAAGTCGTGCACATCCAGCTGCTCGCCACGGGTCTTGGGGTCGATCCCGGCCGCCGTCAGGAGTTCACCGGCGCGCTCGGCCGAGCCCGCCCAGCCCGCGAGCGCGGCCCGGAGCGTCTTCCTGCGTTGTGAGAATGCGGCGTCCACCAGGCCGAAGAGGACGTCCCGGTCGTCGGACGCCGTCGCGTCGGCCCGCTCGAAGGCGACGAGCGCGGAATCGACGTTCGGCACCGGCCAGAACACCGAGCGTGGCACGGCGGCGACCTTGCGTGCGGGGCCGTACCAGGCGAGCTTGACGCTGGGCACGCCGTAGATCCGGCTGCCGGGGCCGGCGGCCATCCGGTCGGCGACCTCGGTCTGCACCATGACGAGGCCGCTCCGGAGGGAGGACACCTCAGCCAGCAGGTGCAGCACGACGGGCACGGCGACGTTGTAGGGCAGGTTCGCGACGAGAGCGGTCGGCTCGCCCAGTTCTTCGCGGGTGACGCGCAGGGCGTCCGCCCCGACGACGGTGAGGTTTCCGGCCGCTTCCGGGCCCCGCTCGGCCACCGTCTCGGGCAGCCGCTCGGCGAGCTTGGGATCGATCTCGACGGCGACCACCCGGGCGCCGGTGGCGAGCAGCCCGAGGGTCAGCGACCCGAGCCCGGGCCCGACTTCGAGGACGACGTCGTCCTCGCCGACGTTCGCCAGCTCGACGATCCGCCGGACGGTGTTGGGGTCGTGCACGAAGTTCTGCCCGAGCTTCTTGGTCGGCCGCACGTCGAGTTCGGCCGCCAGCGCACGGATTTCGGCCGGTCCCAGCAGTTCAACCACCGGACGAGCCTACTTGAACCCGGATTTCGCGTGATCAGAGGCGCATCTCGCGTGGTCAGAGGCGGATCTCGCGTGGTCAGAGGCGGATCTCGCGTGATTGAGCGCGGATCTCGCGTGATTGGAGGGGCGACACGCGGAACGGCCCCCGTCCGGTGGACGGGGGCCGTTTCGAAGTGGGGCTCAGGCCTTCTTGCCGCAGACCGGCCAGGCGCTGTAGCCGCCGCGGGCGTCGCGGACCTTCTCCGCGACCGCGATCTGCTGCTCGCGCGAAGCCTGGTTCGGCAGGTTCGCGTATTGGTCGCCGCCGTAGGCGTCCCACGTGCGCTTGTCGAACTGGAGGCCGCCGTAGTAGCCGTTGCCGGTGTTGATGGCCCAGTTGCCGCCCGACTCGCACTGCGCGATGCGGTCCCACGCGGAGCCGTCGCCGATCGCCGGGGTCGGGGCTTCCTTGGTGCCGACGTGGACGATCTTCGGCTTCGGCTGGGTGATGACCTTCTCGGAGATGCTCTCCCGGCCGACCTCTTTGCCGTTCTTCTGCGTGACCTTGTAGGTCACTTCCTTCTCGCCCGGCGTGCCGGGGTCCTCGACCTGCGTCTTGCCCTTGGCGAGGTTCGGGTCGTCGACGCGCTGCTCGGGCGGGTCGATGCTCTCCTTCTGGACGACCGTCGAGACGCCGGTGCGGCTGATGTGCACCTCGGCGCCGTCGGTCAGCTTGACGTCCAGGCCGCCCTCGGCCTGGTCCTCCGGGCCCAGGGTGAGCTTGTACTCGCCCAGGAACTCCTTCGTCGTCACGGCCGTGGTCTTGACCTGCTTCGGCGCGTTCCCGCCGTCGTACAGGGTGATGTTCTTGAGCGTCTTGATCTCGACGGTCGCGCCCTGCAGCGGCAGCTCGCCGCTCTTCGGCATCGACATCCAGGTGCCGGCCTTGTCCATCTCGGTCATCCCGAGCTGGCTCAGCGCGTCGCCGAGGTGGGTCGCGCGGACCCAGGAGGTGCGCTCGGCGCCGTCGACGATCAGCTTCAGCTGGCGGCCGCGCTCGAGCTTGATGACGCCGCCGTCGCCGACCTCCGCCTGCGGGGAGGGCGAGAGCGAGTCGTGCTCGCCGACGGACAGGCCCGCGTCCTCGAGCACCTCGCCGACGGTGCCGCCGAAGGAGTGCACGGTCTGCTGGTGGCCGTCGACGTCGACGGTGATGCTCTTGTTCATCGCCAGCGCGGCCGCGCCGCCGCCGGCGACGCTGATCATGACGCTGAGGACGGCGCCCTTGAGGAACCGGCGCTTCCAGACCTTGGTCGTCTGGCGGAGGCCCTCGTCCAGAGCCGCACGACGCGCTTCGGGGGAAGCGGTGCGGTCCTCCTCGAGGCCGTCCGGGATGACGATCGGCGGCAGGTACGTCGTCTCGGCGTTGATGAGGCGGATCAGTTCGTCGACGTCGACGTCGATCTCGGCCATCATCGCGTCGGCATCGGGGCCGAGCGCGGCGAGGATGTCCTGCTGCGTGATGTTCGGGTCGTCGGAGAAGTCGAGCTGGCCGTACGCGGTGTCCTCGAAATGACTGCGTTCGAGGACGGCGGAGCGCGCTCCAGCCTGTCTGCTACCTGTCACCGGGGATCGTTCCCTTTCACGAGACGACGGTCGGGGGCGCCGTCTCTACGACTGGGCGTGACGATCGGCAACTACTGAGCGCAGGTCCGACCGGCACGATCACGGGACAGTAACGGGTCGCGGCGGGTTGCGCAAACACCCCCCGGAGTGTCGTGATCTGGGTCACTCCATCAGGTGGACGAGCCGGAAACCCTGTTGTCGCAATGCGTTCACCCCGAGGTGACGCTGGGGAGTCGGTAGACCCGCTCGGCGGTGGTCCGGACCGCTTCGGCGACTTCGTGGACAGCTTCGCCCCTGAGCGCCGCGAGGTGACGGACGGTGTAAGCGGCGCCGAACGGCTCGTTCGGCCGCCCACGGAACGGGTGGGGGGTCAGAAACGGCGCGTCGGTCTCGACGAGGTACTGCCCCGGCGGGCAGAGCCGGGCCGCCTCGTGGAGCCCCTTCGCGTTCTTGAACGTCACCGTGCCCGCGAAGGAAAGGACAAAGCCCGCGTCGACGCACTTGCGGGCCATTTCCGCGTCCCCGGAAAAACAATGGAAAATTACGGCATTCGGCGCACCCTCTTCGGCCAGGATGCGCAACACGTCGTCGTGGGCCTCGCGGTCGTGGATCATCAGCGGCTTGCCGAGCCGCTTCGCGAGGTCGATGTGCCAGCGGAACGCCTCCTGCTGGGCGTCGTGCGGCGAGTAGTCCCAGTAGTAGTCGAGGCCGGTCTCGCCGACGGCGACCACCCGCTCGTGCCCGGCCAGCCGCTCGACCTCGGCCTTCTCGGCCTCGCCGAACTCCTTGGTCCGGGTCGGGTGGATCGCGACGGCGGCCCAGACCCGGCTGTCCCAGCCGGCGGCCTCGGCGGCCCAGCGGGCCGAGGCGAGGTCGTCCGCGACCGTGACGACGCGGGCGACGCCGGCGCGCTCGGCGCGGTCGACCATGGCCGTGACATCGGCCGCGGTGACCGCGCCGCACGCGTCGAGATGGGTGTGCGCGTCCACCACCGACACCGGGAGCCTGTCCGGGACCGGCGGCAGCTCGCGCTTCTCGTCACCCATGCACTACCTCTTACTCCTTGACGATCGGTGCCCACTCCGGGCCGGTCTCGCCGAGCGCCGGGTCGAGCTTGGTGAACAGCGGCGACGGCTTGGCCAGCGGCTTGCCGACCTCGATCGGCGTCGACTCCCACTTGGCCTGCTCGGCCGCGTAGTCGCCGGTGAGGATCGGGTTGACCCGGCCGTCGATGTCGAGGTCGTCGACCTCCTTGAGCTCCGGCTGGGCGGCCCAGACGCCGGTGCCGCCGAGGGCCTCGTGCACCTTCTGGGCCGAGTGCGGCAGGAACGGTGTCAGCAGCGTGTTGGCGTCCGAGACGACCTGCAGCGCGGTGTGCAGCACCGTGTCCCGCCGCGTGGGGTCGTCCTTGAGCTTCCACGGCTCCTGGTCGGAGATGTACTTGTTCGCCGCGGTGACGACCTTCATCGCCTCGGCCGCCGCCAGCTTGAACCGGGACCGGGCCAGGTGCGCGCCCGCGGTGTCGAACGCCTTGCGCGACAACGCCTTCAGCTCTTCGTCGGCCGCCGTCGGGGCCTCCGGGCGCGGGATGGCGCCGACGTTCTTGTGCGCCATCGAGATCGACCGGTTGACCAGGTTGCCCCACTCGTTGGCCAGCTCGAAGTTGGTCCGGCGGACGAACTCGTCCCAGGTGAAGTCGGTGTCCTGGGTCTCCGGGCCGGCGACCGAGATGAAGTACCGCAGTGTGTCCGGGCCGAAGTCGCGCAGGAAGTCCTCGACGTAGATCACGCGCCCGCGCGAGGTCGAGAACTTCGAGCCGCTCATGGTGAGGAACTCGCTGGAGACGATCTCGTCGGGCAGGTGCAGCTTGCCGTACTTGCCGGGCTCGCCGCCCTTGTCACCCTCGCCGTTGTGGCCGAACAGCAGGGCCGGCCAGATCTGGGCGTGGAAGGTGATGTTGTCCTTGCCCATGAAGTAGTAGGACCGGGCGTCGGCGTTGTTCCACCACTCCTGCCACGCGTCCGGGTTGCCGGAGCGCCGCGCCCACTCGACACTGGCCGAGAAGTACCCGATCACCGCGTCGAACCAGACGTAGAACCGCTTCAGCGGCTGGTCGCGCCAGCCGTCGAGGGGGATCTTGACGCCCCAGTCGAGGTCGCGGGTGATCGGCCGCGGCCGCATGTCGTCGATCAGGTTCTTGGTGAAGTTGAGGACGTTCGGGCGCCAGTCGGTCTTCGTCGACAGCCAGTCGCCGAGGGTCTTGGTGAACGCCGGCAGGTCGAGGAAGTAGTGCTCGGTCTCGACGAACTTCGGCGTCTCGCCGTTGATCCGCGACTTCGGGTTGATCAGCTCCGCGGCGTCGAGCTGGTTGCCGCAGTTGTCGCACTGGTCGCCGCGCGCGCCGTCGTACCCGCAGATCGGGCAGGTGCCCTCGACGTAGCGGTCGGGCAGCGTGCGGCCGGTGGACGGGCTGATCGCCCCGCGCGTGGTCTTGGGCACGACGTAGCCGTTGCGGTGCAGCGCGAGAAAGATCTGCTGCGTCACCTCGGCGTGGTTGCCGGTCGTGGTGCGGGTGAACAGGTCGTAGGAGAGGCCGAGGCCCTGCAGGTCGGTGCCGATCTGGCGGGTGTACTTGTCCGCCGTCTCCTGCGGGGTCGAGTTCTCCTTGTCCGCCTGGACGGTGATCGGGGTGCCGTGTTCGTCGGTCCCGGACACCATGAGCACCCGGTTGCCGGCCATTCGCTGGTAGCGGGAGAAGACGTCGGACGGGACGCCGAATCCGGACACGTGGCCGATGTGGCGGGGGCCGTTGGCATAGGGCCAGGCCACCGCGGTCAACACAGGGGTGCTCATACCTTATTAGCCTACGGAGGGCGTCACGCGCGTTTTCGGGAGGGAGGCCCCGGTTGTCGGCGACACACCACACCCTGAAGAAGACGACCGCCGAGGACCTGCTGGAGCCAGGTCGACGTCGAGCCGGGCGAAGCAGGCCCGGACCGGATCGCCCACCGGGTCACCGAGGACGGCGACCGGGAGTTCCACCTGCGGTGGGGCACAGAGTGCGCCTCACTAGTCAAGTTTGACTAAATTTTCGAGAGGGGATCTCATGATCACGGCACGCGGTCTCGAGCGGCGGTTCCGCCGCAAGGGCCGCACTGGGGGCGAAGTCCACGCGGTGAAGGGCGTCGACCTCGACGTCGAAGCGGGTGAGCTGGTCGGCTTCCTCGGGCCCAACGGCGCCGGGAAGACGACCACCCTGCGGATGCTGACCACGCTGCTGAAGCCGACCGCGGGCACCGCGACCGTCGGCGGCCGCGACCTGCTCGAAGACCCGCTGGGCGTGCGCAAGCGCATCGGCTACGTCGCCCAGGGCGGCGGCAGCGCACCCGAAAGCAAGGTCGCCGACGAACTGGAGCTGCAGGGCCGGCTCTACCGGATGACCAAGGCCGACGCGATCGCGCGCGGCGCCGAACTCGCCGAACAGCTCGACCTGACCGGGCTGGACCAGCGGCTGACCAAGACGCTCTCGGGCGGGCAGCGGCGGCGGCTCGACATCGCGCTCGGCCTGATCCACTCGCCCGGCCTGGTGTTCCTCGACGAGCCGTCGACCGGCCTCGACCCGCAGAGCCGCGCCAACCTGTGGGACCACATCCGCCGGCTGCGCGCCGAACAAGGGGTCACGGTCTTCCTGACCACCCACTACCTCGACGAAGCGGACGCGCTGTCGGACCGGCTGATCGTGATCGACGACGGCCGGATCGTCGCCGAGGGGACGCCGGACGCGCTCAAGGCGCGGGTCAACGGCGACCGCGTCGAGGTGGGCGTGGCCCCGGAGCAGGCCGCGGACGCCGCGGAGATCGCCGGGCGGCTCGCGGGCGCCCAGGAGCTGTCGGTCGACGGCGGGGAGATCCGGTTCCGGGTGCCGCGCGGCGACGTCGCGCTGCCGGAGCTGCTGCGGGCGCTGGACGCGAAGAGCATCGCGATGCTGTCGGTGGAGGTCCACCGGCCGACGCTCGACGACGTCTTCCTGACGCTGACCGGGCGTTCGCTGCGGGAAGCGGAGGAGGCCGGCCGTGCTGCGTGACACCTGGCTGATCTTCCGCCGCGACATGACCGCGGCCCTGCGCAACCCGACCTGGGTGCTGATCGGGATCATGCAGCCGCTGCTGTACCTGTTCCTGTTCGGGCCGCTGATGGTGCAGGCCATGCAGGGCCAGGGCCTGACCGAAGTGCAGGGCTGGATGCTGCTGACGCCGGCGCTGATCGCCCAGCTGGCGCTGTTCGGCAGCTCGTTCGTCGGCTTCGGGCTGCTGGCCGATTACCGCTCCGGCGTCGTCGAGCGGTTCCGGGTGACGCCGGTCAGCCGGGTCGCGCTGCTGCTGGGCAAGGTGCTGGCCAACGCGCTGCAGGCGGTGGTGCAGGCCGTGCTGATCATCGTGCTGGCCGCGCTGGTCTTCCCGCTCGACGCCCCGGTGGCGGGTGTGCTGCTGTGCCTGGTGATCGTGTTCCTGATGGCGGTGTCGCTGGCGTCGTGCTCCTACGCGCTGGCGTTGACGCTGAAGAGCGAGGAGACGTTCCCGGCGCTGCTCAACGCGGTGCTCATCCCGCTGTTGCTGCTCTCCGGGATCCTGCTGCCGATCACCGCCGGGAAGGCGCCGGACTGGCTCTACACGGTCTCGCGGCTCAACCCGTTCCGGCACGTCGTCGACGTCGAGCGGAACAGTTTCGGCGGCGACTTCACGATGGACGCCCTGTTCACGGGCAGTGTCGTGGTGCTGGTGATGGCGGTGTTTTCCCTGTGGTGGGGCACCCGGACGTTCCAGAAGGAAAACGCCTGATCAACCGCGCGTTTGTCACTGCGGGTCCGTCCCCGGCGACGTATGGTGTGCTCTCCACCGACGTGCCGGGGGCGGACCGTGACAGAGCCGGAGAGTGAGCTCGGCATTTCGCTGTCGCACCGCGAGCGGGTGGCCGACTGGCAGGCCGTCCGTGCCGCGCAGACCCGGTTCGTGTCGGTGACGATCAGCGAGAACGTCAACTGGAGCAATCCCGCGGCGGAGCGCAACCTGGCCGGCGCGCAGGAAGCCGGGCTGCACGCGGGCGGGCGCCACTACGCCCGCCCCGGCGCGGTCCACGACCAAGCGGACTTCTTCGTGCGGACGGCGAGCCGGCTCGGCGCGTTCGCCCCCGGCTCGCTGGCGCCGGCCCTGGAGGTGGCCGCGCCGAGCGTCGACGACCGGTTCGTCAAGGCGTGGATCAAGCACGTCCGGCACGCGGCGCGCATCGAGCGGGTGCTGGTCTACGCCGACCACGACTGCTGGGCGCACCGGCTGCACCCGGACCGCTGGGCCGACAGCGAGGTCGTGCTGTGGCTGATCCGGCACAACGGCATCCCCGGCCGGCCGGGCTGGTTCCACTCGCGGCTCGGGGTGCACCAGCACGCGTACGCCCCGGACGTCCCCGGCATCGCGGCGCCGGTGGAGCAGAACGCCGTCGTGTACCCGTTCACATTGGGCGACCTGCTGCTCTGACGTGTGGTGGTATGTCGCCATGCGCGTGACGAGCAGGGCACTCCGGACGGACGTGACGCCGGCGCGCGCGTTCTCGGTGCTGGCCCACCACGCCGCTTCGCGCGGGTTGCCGCCGCCGGCGATGCTGTCCGGTGAGTGGTTTTCTTCCCGGGCCGTGATCGCGCCGTCGCTGGCCGTCTCCCCGTCCGCGTTGCCTTCGTTCGCGCCGGAGGTCGACGCGGAACCCGGCGTGCTCGGCGGCGGCTGGTTCGGGTACCTGTCCTACGACTCGGCGGATCCGTCCGGCCGCACCGGCGCGCTGCCCGCGGCCGCCTGGGGCTGGGCGGACCACGTGCTGCGCTGGTCCGGCTCGGGGACGTGCTACCTGGAGTCCCTGGACGGCGGCGGCCCCTCGGTGTCCACAATGGAGTCACTGCTGGCTTCCCCGCCGCCGTCGCTTTCGTGGACGGCGGGACCGTTGCAGCGTCCGCTGCCGTCGGAGCACCGGGACGCGGTGAAGGCGTGCGTGCACGCGATCGAAGCCGGGGAGCTGTTCCAGGCCAACATCTGCGCCCGGTTCACGGGTTCGTTCTCGGGGTCTCCCGCGGCGCTGTTCGCGGCGGGGGTGTCTTCGCTGTCGCCCCGCCGCGCGGCCTTCTTGTCGGGGACGTGGGGGTCGGTGGTTTCGTTCTCGCCGGAGCTGTTCCTCGCGCGCCACGGGCGTTCGGTGCGCTCGACGCCGATCAAGGGGACGCTCCCCCGCCGCGGGCCCGAGGACGACGGGAACGCCGCGCTGCTGCGGCGGTCCACCAAGGACGTCGCGGAGAACGTGATGATCACCGATCTGGTGCGCAACGACCTCGGCCGGGTGTGCGAGGTCGGGTCGGTGACGGTCCCGTCGCTGCTGCAGGTCCGCCCGGCACCGGGAGTCTGGCACCTGGACTCGACGGTGACGGGCGTGCTGCGGCCTCCGGTTTCGGACGCCGCGTTGCTGGAAGCGACCTTCCCGCCGGGGTCGGTGACGGGCGCGCCGAAGATCCGCGCGCTGGACCTGATCGCGGCCTTGGAGCCGCGCGGGCGCGGGGTCTACACGGGCGCGATCGGGCTGGTGTCGCCGGTGGCGGGGCTGGAGCTGAACGTCGCGATCCGCACGTTCGAAATCGCCGAGGGCACGATCGCCCTCGGCGTGGGCGGCGGCATCACGGCCGATTCGGACCCGGAGGCGGAGTGGCAGGAGTGCCTCCACAAGGCCGCACCCCTGGAACGCCTACTTGCCGGGGTCGAGCAGTAGCTTCCCGACCGTCTTGCGCGACCGCAGGGCCTCGTGCGCGCCACGGGCGTCCGACAGCGCGTACTCGCCGCCCGGGATCGCCTTGAGCTTGTTTTCGAGGACCAGGTCGAACAGCTCCGTCAGCGCCGTCCCGAAGACGTTGCCCGGCACCCGGAAGACGTGCGGGAGCCACATGCCGCTGATCGTCGTGCTGTGGCCGAGGACGTTGCGCAGCTCCACCGGCTTCGGGTTCTCGCGGCCCGCCATGCCGTAGAAGGCCAGCCGCCCGAAGGGGGCGAGGGCGGCGATGCTCTGGTCGGTGGTCGTGCCGCCGACCATGTCGAGCACGACGTCGACGCGGCGGCCGTTGTTCGCCTCGATCAGGGCGGCCGTCATGTCCTCGGCACGCGAGTCGATGGCGACGTCCGCGCCCAGTTCGAGGGCGAGCGCGCGCTTCTCCTCGCTGCTCGCGGTGGCGATGACGCGCCCGGCGCCCCAGGCCTTGGCGAGCTGGACGGCGACCGTCCCGACCCCGCCGGCGGCCGCGTGCACGACGACCGATTCGCCTTCGGCCAGGTGGGCGTTCTTGCGGAGCAGGACCCACGCGGTCGTGCCCTGGACCAGCATGGACAGCGCGGTGAGGTCGTCGATGCCCTCGGGCACCGGGAACGTCGTGGCCGACGGCGCGACGGCCTTCTCGGCGTACCCGCCACCGCCGTTGAGCAGGGCGACGACCCGCTTGCCGTCCTGGGTGCCGACGACCTCGCCGCCGGGGACGAGCGGCAGCTGCGACGGCGCGAGGTAGGAGTTCTCGGCCTGGTGGGTGTCGGCGTAGTTGACGCCGATGCGCTCGACGTCGATGAGCACCTCGCCGGGGCCGGCCACCGGGTCGGGCAGCTCGACGGGGGTGAGCACCTCGGGTCCGCCGAACTCGGTCACCTGCACTGCGCGCATGTCGCGTTCCCTCTCCATCAGCAGCCCCGTGGTTGTGAGACATTCTGACATATGTCTCAGGAGTTCGACGTGGCCCGTGAGTGGTTCCTGTCCGGCCGCCGGCTGGACATGGGCGAGCTGGCGCAGGAGCTGTCCATCAGCCGCGCGACGCTGCACCGCCGCATCGGCAGCCGCGATCGGCTCCTCGGCGAGATCCTGTGGTCGCTCTCGGAGGTCACGATCGCCCACCTGTGGCCTTCGTGCGTCGGCCGCGGCGCGGCCGGGATCGCGGACTTCGTGAGCGGGTACGTCCGGCTGGCGAACGACGCACCGCCGTTCCGCGACTTCCTCCGCCGCGAGCCGGAGCGCGCTTTGCGGCTGCTGACGACCCGCGCCAGCGTTTGCCAACGCCGGACGACGGAGAAGCTGGTCACGCTGCTGGAGGGCGAGGTCGCGGCCGGGCGGCTGGTCCCACCGCTGCCGGTGCCGGATCTGGCTTACCTGCTGGTGCGGATCGGCGAGTCGTTCGTGTACACGGACGTGATCACCGGCGACGCGCCCGATGCGGAGAAGGCGCACGCCGCGGTGACCGCGTTGCTCACTTGACCCGCGCCGCCAGCACCGCGTCGTAGAGCTCCTTTTTGGACACCCCGGCCGCCTCGGCGACCTCCGCCGCCGCGGACTTCAGGCGCTCGCCGGACGCCACCCGCTCCGCCACCTCGCCCACCAGGTCCGCCACCGAAACCGCGCGCGGCTCGGCGCCCGAGAGCACCACCGTGATCTCCCCGCGCACGCCCTCCGCGGCCCACTCGGCCAGCTCTTCGAGCGTCCCCCGCTTCACCTCTTCGTACGTCTTCGTCAGCTCCCGGCACACCGCCGCGCGCCGGTCCGGCCCCAGAACCGCGGCCGCATCGGACAAAAGGGATGCCAGGCGGTGCGGGGACTCGAAGAACACCGCCGTCCGGGGCTCGTCGCGCAACGCCGTCAGCCAGCGCGTCCGCTCGCCCGGCTTGCGGGGCGCGAACCCCTCGAAGCAGAACCGGTCGCACGGCAAACCGGACAACGCCAGCGCCGTCGTCACCGCGGACGGGCCCGGGAGGCACGTCACCGGTAGGTCCTCCGCCACGCACGCCGCCACCAGGCGGAAGCCCGGGTCGGACACGCTCGGCATGCCGGCGTCCGTCACCAGGACCACCGTTTCGCCCGCCCGCAACGCTTCGAGCAGCTTGGGCAGGCGCGCCGCCTCGACGTCTTCGTAGAAGCTCACCACCCGGCCGCGCGGGGTCACGCCCAGCGCCGTCGCCAGCGACCGGAACCGGCGGGTGTCCTCGGCCGCGACGACATCGGCGTCCGCCAGGGCCGAAGCCAGGCGCGGAGAAGCGTCGCGGACGTCGCCGAGCGGGGTGGCGGCGAGGATCAGACGGCCCTGGGTCACCCGGCCAGCCTAGGCTGATCAGCGGATCCGGACGACGGACGCCCTGCCTCGCCCGTAGGATCGCCCCGTGACCGCCGTGCTGACCCGTCCCGACGACGAAAGCGTCCGGCCGGACCCGGTCGAGGCGCTCCGGCCGCCCACCGACCGCGAGCTGACCCTGCTCGGCCGAGGCATGCCGGCCGACCGGCTGCGCGGCTGGGTCGTCACCATCGTGCTGACCGTGATCGGCGGCATCGTCCGCCTGCAGAACCTCGGCGTGCCGACCGACAAGGGCAGCCCGGTCTTCGACGAGAAGCACTACGTCCCGCAGGCGTGGCAGGTGCTGCGCAACGGCGGTTACGAGGACAACTACGGCTACGAGCTGGTCGTCCACCCGCCGCTGGCCAAGCAGCTGATCGCGATCGGCGAATGGCTGTTCGGCTACAACGGCTGGGGCTGGCGGATCATGCCCGCGCTGGCCGGCACGCTGCTGGTGCTGCTGGTCGTCCGCGTCGCCCGCCGCCTGACCCGCTCCACGCTGCTCGGCGGCATCGCCGGCATCCTGGTGATCAGCGACGGCGTGCTGCACCTGCAGTCGCGGATGGGCATGCTCGACATCTTCATCGCGCTGTTCGTCTTCGCCGCGTTCGCCTGCCTGCTCGTCGACCGCGATCAGGTGCGCGAGCGGCTGGCGACGGCGGTCCGCGAGGGCTGGGTCAACGAGTCCGTCTGGGGCCCCAAGCTGGGCTTCCGCTGGTGGCGGTTCGCGACCGGGCTGATGATCGGGCTCACCTTCGGCGTCAAGTGGTCGGCGCTGTACTACATCGTCGCGTTCGGGCTGCTGTGCGTGTTCTTCGACGTCGCGGCCCGGCGCGCGGCCGGCGTCGAACGGCCCTGGCTGGGCACGATCCGCCGGGACGTGCTGCCCGCGCTGTGGGCCATCCTGATCATCCCGTTCCTGATGTACTTCGCCGCGTACTGGGCCTGGTTCGCCAGCGAGACGGCGACCGATCGGCACTACACCGAGATCAAGGACATCGCGCCAGGCTTCTGGTCATGGGTGCCGCCGGCGCTGCGCTCGCTCGGCGACTACACGGCGAACGTCCTGCACTTCCACGAAACGCTGGTCACACCCAAGGACAACCCACACCCGTGGGAGTCCAAGCCGTGGACGTGGCCGATGGGCCTGCGCCCGATGCTCTACAGCTACAACGGCGAAGTCACCGGCTGCGGCGAGGCCCGCTGCATCAGCGCGACGATGCTGATCGGCACCCCGGCGATGTGGTGGCTGGCGATCCCGATGCTCGGCTGGGCGGCCTGGCGCTCGATCTTCCGCGCGGACTGGCGCTTCGCGGCGGTCCTGGTCGGCTACCTCGGCGGGTACGTCTTCTGGTTCACCAACATCGACCGCCAGATGTACTTCTTCTACGCGACCCCGCTGGCGGCGTTCCTGGTTCTGGGGCTGACGTTGTGCCTGGGCCAGATCCTGGGCAGCGCGCGGCGCGGCTTCGAGAGACGCGGGACAGGTCTGCTCGTGGTGTCGCTGTACGTCGGACTGGTGGTGGCGAACTTCGCCTGGCTGTGGCCGATCCTGAACGGCATCGCGATCACGAACGGCCAGTGGGAGGCCGAGCGCTGGCTGCCGTCCTGGCGGTAGTCAGCCCGCGAAGTAGGCGCCCGGCGTGACCCCAACGGCGCGCCGGAAGGCGGCGACGAACGCGCTGGCCGAGCTGTACCCGACCCGGTAGGCCACCGTCTCCAGCGGCGTGCCCTGGGCCAGCAGCGGCAGGGCCGCACGCAGCCGCACCTGCGTGCGCCAGGTCCCGAACGGCATCCGGCACTCCCGGACGAAGATCCGCGCGAGCGTGCGTTCCGCGGCACCGACGTCCCGGCCGAACTCGGCGAGCGTGCGGGCGTCGGCCGGGTTCGCCAGCACCGCGCGCTCGACGTCACGCGCCCGCGGATCTTCCGGTGCCGGCACCACGATGGGCACCACGTCGAGGGGCTCCAGCAGATCGAAGGCCACGGCTTCGGCACGCAGCCGGGCGTCGGGCGCGACGCCGTCGCCGGTCAGGTACTCCAGCAGTTCCCGCAGCAGCGGCCGCACGACGACCATTCGCGGTTCCGGCCACGACACCGGCGAGCGCGCCGGATCGGCGTAAATGCCCCGCAGCGCGGCCCGCCCGAGCGCGCCGGTCCGGTGCCGCACGCCGGCGGGCATCCAGAGGGCCCGCGTCGGCGGGAGGACCCAGCCCGCGTCACCCGCCTTGACCGCGACGACACCGCGCGCCGACCAGACGAGCTGGTGCGCCGGGTGCTCGTGCCACGGGAACCAGGTCCCGGCGGGCAGGTCGAACGCGCCGAGCAGCATGGCTTGGCTGTTTCGCGACATCGGTTGGCAGCGTATCGGCTACCGGTCACCGCCGTCTCGAAATAGCGTCGGACGCATGCCGATGAACCTCATCCACCGCAAGATCTGCAGCTCGGCCAAGTGGGCGGACACGGTCGAGGAACGCCTGACACCCTGGCTGGCCCGCCACGACCTCGGCGACGACGTCCTCGAAATCGGCCCCGGCTTCGGCGCGACGACGATGGTGCTGCTCGACGTGGTCCCGAAGCTGACGGTCCTGGAGATCGACCCGGCCTCGACGTCGCTCCTGCGGGACAAGTTCGGCACGCGCGCGGAGGTCGTCGAGGGCAGCGGCGCGGAGATGCCGTTCGAGAGCGGCCGCTTCTCGGCGGTCGTGTGCTTCACGATGCTGCACCACGTCCCGACGGCGGCGCTGCAGGACGCGATCTTCGCCGAGGCCGCGCGGGTGCTGCGGCCGGGCGGGAAGTTCTGCGGCACGGACAGCCAGCTCAGCTTCCGGTTCCGGCTGCTGCACATCGGCGACACGATGAACGTGCTCGACGCCGGCCACCTGCCAGGCCGGCTCGCCGGAGCCGGCTTCGAGCAGGTCGAAGTGAAGGCACGGCCGAAGGAGATCGTGACCTTCTCGGCGGTGAAGCCCGGTTAGCGGCGCGGCAGCTGACTCCCCGGCTGGCGCGGGACGACCCGCGTCACCGGGCCGTCGGCCGACTTGCCCGCCCGTGACAGCCAGCCCTCGACCTCGCGCCGCACCGCGTTCAGCGTCGGGCGCCGGCGCGGCTCCGGGTCCAGTGACGCCGCCAGCAGCCGCGCGTGCGCACTCCGCTGGGGCAGCCGCGACACCGGCTCCGCACGGGCCGCCGCCATCAACGCCGCCATCGGTGTCTCGCGTGTTCCACGCGGCGGCTGGCCCGACAGCGCGTAGCTGATCGTCGCCGCCAGCTGCCACGCGTCCGACGCCGGCGATGCCGCCGAGCCCATCGCCTGCTCGGGGGCCACGAAGTCCGGCGTGCCGATCATCATGCCCGTCGCCGTCATCTTCGAGTCACCCTGGCTGCGGGCGATGCCGAAGTCGATCAGGTGGGCCAGGCCGCTCGGGTCGAGGACGATGTTCGACGGCTTGATGTCGCGGTGCAGGACGCCCTTCTCGTGCGCCGCCGCCAGTGCGCCCGCCATCGTCGCCCACAGGCGGCCCGCCGCGACGTCGTCCAGCGGCCCCTGGCCGTCGACCAGCTCGGCCAGCGGGCGGCCCTCCAGGTACTCCATCACCAGCGCCAGGCCGTCCGGCTCCTCGGCCAGGTCGTACACCTTGACGCAGTTCGGGTGGCTGACCACGGCCAGCGCGCGGGCTTCGCGCTGCATGCGCTCGGCCGTGTCGCGGTCCGGCGCGTGCGCGATCTTCAGCGCGACCGTGCGGTTCAGCTGGGTGTCGACGGCCTGCCAGACCGTGCCGAACCCGCCCGCGCCCAGCTGCTTGACGCGGCGGTAGCGGCTACCCCCGGCATTGCGGGAGCCCGGCGGCGGCGGGATCGGGCCCGGCGCCGCGGCC
>NZ_JBSGJD010000217.1:0-16910 GCF_053605405.1 Amycolatopsis sp. NPDC003861 | reverse complement strand
GGTCCGGGTGCCGCGCGGCTGCGCGCCCCAGTCACGTGGCGCCCGCCCGGCCCGAAGCCACCACCTCGGCCCCGCAGCCCTCCGCGCCCGGGCGCCGTGGCCGCGCGCCCCCATCACCCGACACCCGCCCGCCCCAAAGCCGCCACCCCAGCCCCGACAGCCCACCCCCAAGACCATCCGTAAGCGCTCTCCCGCCCGAACCCAACCCCGACACGCCCGACCCCATCCCGACCCAGTGGCCTACGCCATACCCCCACCCACCCCGGCAAAACCCCAGGTAGAACCCCCAGAGTGGCGTTACCCGCTGGTAGCTGGAATGATATTCGGCCGCTCACGCTCCGCTGAACCTCTTCCACGCTGCGCCAACCGGCGGGACCCCCGTGTGGCATCTTGACTGGAAGCTCCGGTGGGGTCACGCTTACTCCCGACGGCGAAACCGGGGCCCTTGCGGGAGGGACCACCGGGTCGCCCGGAGGCATACCTGAAGACGTTGCGAAGCAGGCTGGGCCCCATCGGGAGCGCCCCCTGGACAAGCCGCGACGTTCGGGCTAGACTGTCTCTTTGCGCTGCCCTCTTTCAGGCTGCCCGGAGCCGGTAGTTAGGATAGTGGGCACACGGCACCCTTGACAGTCGCTGATAGCTGTTGCTATGGCGGCCGTCACCGCTCATTGTCCCCGGAAGGACGCATCTTGGCAGTCTCTCCCGCGAACCAGGCCACTGCTGCGACCACCTCGGCTGAATCTCGCTCGGAGGCCACGGGAATCCCCGGCGCGCCCAAGCGGGTTTCCTTCGCAAAGATTCGCGAACCCCTGAACACCCCCAACCTGCTCGACGTCCAGATCCAGTCGTTCCAGTGGTTCACCGGGGACGAAGCGTGGTTCCAGCGCCGTGTCGAGGAAGGTGAAGAGAACCCGGTCGGCGGCCTCGAAGAGGTCCTCAACGAGATCTCCCCGATCGAAGACTTCTCCGGTTCGATGTCCCTATCCTTCTCCGCCCCGCGCTTCGACGAGGTCAAGGCCTCGATCGAGGAGTGCAAGGACAAGGACATGACGTACGCGGCCCCGCTGTTCGTCACGGCGGAGTTCGTCAACAACAACACGGGTGAGATCAAGAGCCAGACGGTCTTCCTCGGCGACTTCCCGGTGATGACCGACAAGGGCACCTTCGTCATCAACGGCACCGAGCGTGTCGTGGTGTCCCAGCTGGTCCGCTCCCCGGGCGTCTACTACTCCAAGGACATCGACAAGACCTCCGACAAGGACGTCTTCAGCGTCCGGGTCATCCCGAGCCGGGGTGCCTGGCTGGAGTTCGACGTCGACAAGCGCGACACCGTCGGCGTCCGCATCGACCGCAAGCGCCGCCAGCCGGTCACCGTGCTGCTGAAGGCCCTGGGCTGGACCACCGAGGCGATCCGCGAGCGCTTCTCCTTCTCGGAGACGCTGCTGGCCACCCTCGAGAAGGACCACACCGCCGGCACCGACGAGGCGCTGCTCGACATCTACCGCAAGCTGCGCCCGGGCGAGCCGCCCACGAAGGAGAGCGCGCAGACCCTGCTGGAGAACCTGTTCTTCAAGGCGAAGCGCTACGACCTGGCCAAGGTCGGCCGGTACAAGGTCAACAAGAAGCTGGGCCTGTCGACGCCGATCGACAACGGGACGCTGACCGAAGAGGACATCGTCACGATCATCGAGTACCTGGTCCGGCTGCACGCCGGCGAGGACAAGATGGACGCCGCGAACGGCACCGAGATCCCGGTCGAGACCGACGACATCGACCACTTCGGCAACCGCCGCATCCGCACCGTCGGCGAGCTGATCCAGAACCAGATCCGGGTCGGCCTGTCGCGCACCGAGCGCGTCGTCCGCGAGCGCATGACCACGCAGGACGTCGAGGCGATCACCCCGCAGACCCTGATCAACATCCGCCCGATCGGCGCGGCGATCAAGGAGTTCTTCGGCACCTCGCAGCTGTCGCAGTTCATGCAGCAGACGAACCCGATCGACGGCCTGACCCACAAGCGCCGCCTCAACGCGCTGGGCCCGGGTGGTCTGTCGCGTGAGCGCGCCGGCATGGAGGTCCGCGACGTCCACCCGTCGCACTACGGCCGGATGTGCCCGATCGAGACGCCGGAAGGCCCGAACATCGGCCTGATCGGCTCGCTCTGCTCCTACGCGCGGGTCAACCCGTTCGGCTTCATCGAGACGCCGTACCGCAAGGTCGTCGAGGGCCGGGTCACCGACCAGATCGACTACCTGACCGCGGACGAGGAAGACCGCTACGTCAAGGCCCAGGCGAACGCGCCGATCTCGGACGACGGCACCTTCGTCGAAGACCGGGTCATGGCCCGCCGCAAGGGCGGCGAGGTCGAGCTGATCGACCCGCTCGACATCGACTACATGGACGTGTCGCCGCGGCAGATGGTCTCGATCGCGACGGCGATGATCCCGTTCCTCGAGCACGACGACGCGAACCGCGCGCTGATGGGCGCGAACATGCAGCGTCAGGCCGTGCCGCTGCTCCGCAGCCAGGCGCCGTACGTCGGCACCGGCGTGGAGCTGCGCGCCGCGATCGACTCCGGCGACATGCTGGTCGCCGAGCAGTCGGGCGTGGTGGAGGAGCTCTCTGCCGACCTGATCACGGTCATGCACGACGACGGGACGCGGAAGGCCTACAGCCTCTACAAGTTCCGCCGCTCGAACCACGGCACCTGCTTCAACCACCGCCCGATCGTCAACGAGGGCGACCGGGTGGAAGCCGGTCAGGTCATCGCCGACGGCCCGTCCACCGAAAACGGTGAGGTGGCGCTCGGCAAGAACCTGCTGGTCGCGGTCATGCCGTGGGAGGGCCACAACTACGAGGACGCGATCATCCTCTCCGAGCGCCTGGTGCAGGACGACGTGCTGACGTCGATCCACATCGAGGAGCACGAGATCGACGCCCGCGACACGAAGCTGGGCGCCGAGGAGATCACCCGGGACATCCCGAACGTCTCCGAGGAGGTCCTGGCCGACCTCGACGAGCGCGGCATCATCCGGATCGGTGCCGAGGTCCGCGACGGCGACATCCTGGTCGGCAAGGTCACGCCGAAGGGCGAGACCGAGCTGACCCCGGAGGAGCGCCTGCTCCGCGCGATCTTCGGCGAGAAGGCCCGCGAAGTCCGCGACACCTCGCTGAAGGTGCCGCACGGCGAGACCGGCAAGGTCATCGGCATCCGGGTGTTCTCCCGCGAGGACGACGACGAGCTGCCCCCGGGCGTCAACGAGCTGGTCCGCGTCTACGTGGCCCAGAAGCGCAAGATCCAGCCGGGCGACAAGCTCGCCGGCCGGCACGGCAACAAGGGTGTCATCGGCAAGATCCTGCCGGTCGAGGACATGCCGTTCATGGAGGACGGCACCCCGGTCGACATCATCCTGAACACCCACGGTGTGCCGCGCCGGATGAACATCGGCCAGATCCTCGAGCTGCACCTGGGCTGGCTGGCTTCGCAGGGCTGGACGATCGAGGGCGACCCGGACTGGGCGAAGAACCTTTCGCCCGAGCTGCGCGACGTCGCGCCCGGCACGAACACCGCCACCCCGGTGTTCGACGGCGCGAAGGAGGAGGAGCTCACCGGGCTGCTCAGCAGCACGAAGCCGAACCGCGACGGCGAGCGGATGGTCAAGGAGAACGGGAAGGCCAACCTGTTCGACGGCCGTTCCGGCGAGCCGTACCCGTACCCGGTGTCCGTCGGCTACATGTACATCCTGAAGCTGCACCACCTGGTCGACGACAAGATCCACGCCCGCTCCACCGGTCCGTACTCGATGATCACGCAGCAGCCGCTGGGTGGTAAGGCGCAGTTCGGTGGCCAGCGCTTCGGTGAGATGGAGTGCTGGGCGATGCAGGCGTACGGCGCCGCCTACACGCTGCAGGAGCTGCTGACGATCAAGTCGGACGACGTGGTCGGCCGCGTCAAGGTGTACGAGGCCATCGTCAAGGGCGAGAACATCCCCGAGCCGGGCATCCCGGAGTCGTTCAAGGTGCTCCTCAAGGAGCTCCAGTCGCTGTGCCTCAACGTCGAGGTGCTCTCCAGCGACGGCGCGGCGATCGAGATGCGCGACTCCGACGACGAGGACCTCGAGCGCGCCGCGGCCAACCTCGGCATCAACCTGTCCCGCAACGAGTCGCCCTCGGTGGACGACGTCGTGCACTGATCCGGTGTCGAGCGGGGACCTGCCTCCCGTGGGTCCCCGCTCCACCGCCGACCCCTCTTCTAGCCGAAACAACCCCAAGGGGACTTAGACGTGCTGGACGTCAACTTCTTCGATGAGCTCCGCATTGGTCTCGCCACGGCCGACGACATCCGTCAGTGGTCGTACGGCGAGGTCAAGAAGCCGGAGACCATCAACTACCGGACGCTCAAGCCCGAGAAGGACGGCCTCTTCTGCGAGAAGATCTTCGGCCCGACCCGGGACTGGGAGTGCTACTGCGGCAAGTACAAGCGCGTCCGCTTCAAGGGCATCATCTGTGAGCGCTGCGGCGTCGAGGTGACCCGCGCCAAGGTGCGTCGCGAGCGGATGGGCCACATCGAGCTGGCCGCCCCGGTCACCCACATCTGGTACTTCAAGGGTGTTCCCTCCCGCCTGGGCTACCTGCTGGACCTGGCGCCGAAGGACCTCGAGAAGATCATCTACTTCGCGGCTTACGTCATCACCGGCGTGAACACGGAGCTGCGCCACAACGACCTGCCGACCCTCGAGAACGAGATCGGCGTCGAGCGCAAGAACCTCGAGACCAAGCGGGACGCGGACATCGAGGCGCGGGCGCAGAAGCTCGAAGCCGACCTGGCCGCGCTGGAGGCGGAGGGCGCCAAGTCCGACGTCCGACGCAAGGTCAAGGAGGGCGGCGAGCGCGAGATGCGCCAGCTGCGCGACCGCGCCGGCCGCGAGCTGGACCGCCTCGAGGAGGTCTGGACGACCTTCACGAAGCTCGACACCCGCCAGCTGATCGCCGACGAGCTGCTCTACCGCGAGCTCGTCGACCGCTACGGCGAGTACTTCACCGGCGGCATGGGCGCGGAGGCCATCCAGAAGCTGGCCACCGAGTTCGACGTCAACGCCGAGGCCGACAGCCTGCGCGACACCATCCGCAACGGCAAGGGGCAGAAGAAGCTCCGCGCGCTGAAGCGGCTCAAGGTCGTCGCGGCCTTCCAGGCCACCGGCAACGACCCGCGCGGCATGGTGCTCGACGCCGTCCCGGTGATCCCGCCGGACCTGCGCCCGATGGTGCAGCTGGACGGTGGCCGCTTCGCGACCTCCGACCTGAACGACCTGTACCGCCGGGTGATCAACCGGAACAACCGCCTCAAGCGGCTGATCGACCTCGGCGCGCCCGAGATCATCGTCAACAACGAGAAGCGGATGCTGCAGGAGGCCGTCGACGCGCTGTTCGACAACGGCCGCCGCGGGCGTCCGGTCACCGGCCCGGGCAACCGGCCGCTGAAGTCGCTGTCCGACCTGCTCAAGGGCAAGCAGGGCCGGTTCCGCCAGAACCTGCTCGGCAAGCGCGTCGACTACTCGGGCCGTTCGGTCATCATCGTCGGCCCGCAGCTGAAGCTGCACCAGTGCGGCCTGCCGAAGGACATGGCGCTCGAGCTGTTCAAGCCGTTCGTCATGAAGCGGCTGGTCGACCTGAACCACGCGCAGAACATCAAGTCCGCCAAGCGGATGGTGGAGCGCTCGCGGCCGCAGGTGTGGGACGTGCTGGAAGAGGTCATCACCGGCCACCCGGTGATGCTGAACCGCGCGCCGACCCTGCACCGCCTCGGCATCCAGGCCTTCGAGCCGCAGCTGGTCGAGGGCAAGGCCATCCAGCTGCACCCGCTGGTCTGCGAGGCGTTCAACGCGGACTTCGACGGTGACCAGATGGCGGTGCACCTGCCGCTGTCGGCCGAGGCGCAGGCCGAGGCCCGGATCCTGATGCTGTCGGCGAACAACATCCTGTCGCCGGCGTCGGGCCGCCCGCTCGCCATGCCGCGGCTGGACATGGTCACCGGCCTGTTCCACCTGACCCGCCTGACCGAGACGGCCGAGGGCGCGGGCAACGCGTACTCGTCGCCGGCCGAGGCCATCATGGCCTTCGACCGCAAGGCCCTGAGCCTGCACGCCCCGGTCAAGATCCGCATCACCGACCGGCAGCCGGCCAAGGCCGACGAGCCGGCGCTCGCGGAGAAGGGCTGGGAGCCGGGCAAGGCGTGGCTGGCCGAGACGACCCTGGGCCGCGTGCTGTTCAACGAGCTGCTGCCGGCGGACTACCCGTTCATCAACGAGCCGATGCCGAAGAAGCGGCAGGCCGCGATCGTGAACGACCTCGCCGAGCGGTACTCGATGACCCAGGTCGCGCAGACCCTGGACCGCCTGAAGGACGCCGGCTTCTACTGGGCGACCCGTTCGGGCGTCACCGTCGCCATCTCGGACGTGCTCACCCCGGTGGGCAAGAAGGCCATCCTCGACGAGTACGAGGGCAAGGCCTCCCAGGTGGAGAAGCGCTACCAGCGCGGTCAGCTGTCGCACGCCGAGCGCAACAACGAGCTCGTCAAGGTGTGGACGCAGGCCACCGAAGAGGTCCACAAGATCATGGAGACGGCGCTGCCGGACGACAACCCGATCGCCATGATCGTGAAGTCGGGCGCCGCCGGTAACATGACGCAGGTCCGGTCGCTGGCCGGTATGCGTGGCCTGGTGTCGAACCCGAAGGGTGAGTACATCCCGCGTCCGATCAAGGCCAACTTCCGTGAGGGCCTGTCGGTGGCGGAGTACTTCATCGCGACGCACGGTGCCCGGAAGGGCCTGGCGGACACGGCGCTGCGGACCGCCGACTCGGGTTACCTGACCCGGCGTCTGGTGGACGTCTCGCAGGACGTCATCGTCCGCGAGATCGACTGCGGCACCACCCGCGGCATCATGATGCCGATCGGCGAGGACATCGGCGACGGCAAGGTCCTGCGCGACCAGCACGTCGAGACCTCGGTGTACGCGCGGAACCTCGCGACGGACGCGGTGGACGCCAAGGGCAACGTCGTGCTGAACGCCGGCGACGACCTGGGCGACCCGGCCATCGAGAAGCTGCTCGGCAGCGGCATCTCGAAGGTCAAGGTCCGCTCGGTGCTGACGTGCGAGTCGGCCGTCGGTATCTGCGCGACCTGCTACGGCCGCTCGATGGCGACCGGTCAGCTCGTCGACGTCGGCGAGGCGGTGGGTATCGTCGCCGCCCAGTCGATCGGTGAGCCGGGTACGCAGCTGACGATGCGTACGTTCCACCAGGGTGGTGTCGCCGGTGACGACATCACGACCGGTCTGCCGCGTGTCCAGGAGCTGTTCGAGGCCCGCGTCCCGAAGGGCAAGGCGCCCATCGCCGACGTCGACGGCCGCGTGCGGATCGAGGAGAGCGAGCGGTTCTGGAAGATCACCCTCATCCCGGACGACGGGGGCGAGGAGATCGTCTTCGACAAGCTGTCCAAGCGGCAGCGGCTCGCGAACACCCCGAACGGCCCGCTGGGCGACGGCGACCACGTGCACGTCGGTCAGCAGCTGCTCGAAGGCACGCCGGACCCGCACGAGGTCCTGCGGGTCATGGGGCCGCGCGAGGCGCAGATCCACCTGGTGGACGAGGTCCAGAAGGTGTACCGCGCCCAGGGTGTGTCGATCCACGACAAGCACATCGAGGTCATCGTCCGGCAGATGCTGCGCCGGGTGACGATCATCGACTCCGGGGCCACGGACTTCCTGCCGGGCGAGCTGCCCGAGCGGACGAAGTTCGAGGCGACGAACCGGGCCGCGGTCGCCGAAGGTGGCGAGCCGGCTTCGGGCCGTCCGGTGCTGATGGGGATCACGAAGGCGTCGCTCACCACGGACTCGTGGCTGTCGGCGGCGTCGTTCCAGGAGACCACGCGCGTCCTGACCGACGCGGCCATCAACGGCCGCTCGGACAAGCTCGTGGGCCTCAAGGAGAACGTGATCATCGGTAAGCTGATCCCGGCCGGTACGGGCATCAACAAGTACCGCAACATCCAGGTGCAGCCGACCGAAGAGGCCCGGGTCGCGGCGTACGCGATCCCGTCCTACGACGACGGCTACTACACCCCGGACGTGTTCGGTACGGGTACCGGTGCCGCGGTTCCGCTGGACGACTACGACTTCGGCCGCGACTTCCGCTGACGAGGTTTTTGAAAGGAAAGGCCCCCGCCGGGTTTCCGGCGGGGGCCTTTCCCCTTTGTCACCCTGATCAGGTATTCACCCGCCCGGAATCCCGCTAGAGTGAGCCGGTTCACGCGGTTCGGGGGCTTTGCGCGTTTCCAACGGGTAATCAGGGGTGACTGTTCGTGAACATATCCAGAAGCGCGAGATCCCTCGCGCGCGGTTTCGCCGCGGTGACGGCCGCAGCCGTGCTGACCAGCGTGTTCGCCGGCCCGGCCGCGGCGGAGGAGCCGACACCGGAGGCCGGCGCGCCGGCCTCGACCGCTCCGGCCACATCTCCGTCCACATCGGAGGCCCCGGCGAGTTCGGAGGCACCGCCGAGTTCCACGCCGTCGGAAGCGAAGCCGGAAAGCAAGCCCGCGGCGGCACAGCCGCGGGCCGAGCGGGCCCAGGTCGCGGTCTCGGTCGCCTTCGACAAGGACTCCTACCGGACCGACGAGGACATCCACTTCACCGTCAAGCTGACGAACACCGGTGCGACGACGGCGGCCGGCCTGACGATGTACCAGATGGTGGTCGACTCGACCGACGTCCAGGTCCTCTACGGCGGCTGGGGTCAGCTCGAGAACAAGCCGGGGGTGACCCTCGAACCGGGACAGACGTTCGAGGTGGCGGTTTCCGCGCAGGTCCGCGACCTCGACGCGACCACCGCGACCGTGCGCGGCATCTTGTTCGACGAGAGCGGGAACAGCGCCGGGCCGCAGTTCCAGTTCGGCGTTCCGGTGACCAAGGCCGCCGGGCACGCGACCGGCACGGTGTACGGCGACAAGAACGGCAACGGGGTCCTCGACGCCGGCGAGCAGCTGGCCGGCATCAAGGTCACGCTGCGGTACGTCCACGGCACGAGCACCTACTCCGCGACCACCGGCGCCGACGGCAAGTTCGCTCTCGACCTCCCGGCCGCGGAGTACTACGTCGGCGGCGAGGTGATCGACGGCTGGCTGTTCCCGTGGCGGACCGTCCGGATCGGAGCGGACACCGACCTGCTCTTCCGCGGGACGCCGCCGTTGAACGGCGCGCTGAAGGCGACGATGGCCTTCACCCAGGACAGCTACCAAGTCGGCGACCTCGCGCACGTCACCGTGACGCTGGCCAACTCCGGCCCGATCCCGCTCACCGGCATCGTCGCCGAATGCAACCGCGCCGGCAGCGACTACGTCTTGAGCGGCCGCGGCCCGGGGTGGGGCGATCTCGCCGGCGACGGCGTGCGGATCGAGCCGGGGCAGACGCGGACCTTCGACGTGTCCGAAACGGTGCCGAAGGCCGCCTTCAACCGCGGCTACGTCGTCGCCGCGTGTGACTTCGGCTATCCCGAGGTCGACACCGAGAACCACGCGCAGGCCGACGACCGGGCGGCGGTGCCGGGGGCCAAGGGCACCGTCGTGGGTGACGTGAAGCAGGGGGCGCAGGGTGTCGCCGGGGTCAAGGTCGTCCTGGTGTCCGACCAGCACTGCCCGGTCACCGGCGAGCAGACGACCGACGCGAAGGGCCACTTCGAGTTCCACGACGTGGTGCCCGGCCCCGAGTACCGGCTGTACCTCCTGCCGCCGAAGGGCCTGAAGGTCAAGTACGACAACCCCACCAACATCGACGTGTGGGGTTCGTCGGAGTCCCGCGTCGGGATCGACGTCGAGGAAGGTGACGCGCCGCTCCCGGTCGTCCCGGTCAACCCGGCCGACTGCACCGCCGGTGCGCCGACCTCGACCACCGGCGCGGCCGGCGGCGCCGGGGGTGGCCAGAGCGGCTCCGGCCTCGCCAGCACCGGCGTCGACGCGATCGGCCTGGGCGCCCTCGCGCTGCTCGCCCTCGCGCTCGGCGGTGGCCTGGTGGCCGGCGCCCGCCGCCGTCGCTCGGCCTGATCGCCGGCGGAGCGCCCCGTGGTCCATTGTGGACCGCGGGGCGCTTTCGCGTCAGTGCAGGCTTCCGCGGGACACCGGGAAGTCGAAGTAGGTGTCCGGGAACGGTTCGCCGTTCAGCGTGAAGTGCCACCACTCCTCGGGCAGGTTGCGGAAGCCCGCCGCGGCCATCGTCGAACGCAGCAGGTCGCGGTTCTGCCGGGCGACGCCGGTGATCGCCGGGTTGTCGGTGTGGGCGAGCGGGTCGAAGCAGTCGTAGCCGGTGCCCATGTCGACCGTGTTGTCCGGGAAGCGCTGGTCCCGCGGCGCGAAGCACGCCTTGAGCGGCTCGCCCGGGACGTACGGTCGCTGGAACCGCGGCGGGATCCGGACGAGCGTCAGGTCCATCGTGCTGCCGCGGCTGTGGCCGGACTTCTCGGCGATGTACCCGTCGGCGAAGAGCCGGTCCTTGGCGACGTTCGGGTAGAACTCCGCCTTCATCGTCTCGTCGGCGAGGTTCTTGGCCCACCGCACGAAGTGGTCGACGGCCCGCTGCGGCCGGTAGCAGTCGTACACCTTGAGCGTGTACCCCTGCCGGACCAGTTGCGCCTGCGCCTTCCGCAGCCCTTCGGCGGCCTGCCGCGTCAGGATGCACATCGGCCGGCGGTACCCGTCGATGCGGCGGCCGACGAAGTTGTGCCGCGTGTCGTAGCGGATGTCCTGCAGGATCGACGGCGCGACGTCGGAGAGCGCGACGAACGCCCCCGGCGTGGCGGCCTGCGCGGGCGTGGGCACGGCGAGGCCGCCCAGTGCGGCGAGGGTGACGGCGAGGGCGCGCACCCGGCGAGTGAAGATCGGCATGCCTCTCGTCTAGCAGCCCGGGGCGCCGGCGCACAGCCGCCTTCCGGGCACCCCTTCGTCAGGACCAGCCCTCGGACGTCGTCGCGCGCAGGAAGTCGTCCGAGGGCGGCTGCACCGGACGCCCCTCGAACTGCGTCGACAGCACCACCGACGACCGCAGCTCGCCGTGCTTGCCCAGCCGCTCCAGCAGGCCCTCGAAGTGCTCGAGCGAGGCCGTCCGGACCTTCAGCATCGTGCAGTGGTCGCCGCTCAGCCGGTGGATCTCCACGACCTCCGGGTAGTCCTCGGACTTCGACGTCTTCAGGAGGCAGCTGGCCAACGCGCAGCGCATCTCGACGAACGCCTGCAGCGGCTGGCCCGCCCGCCGCGCGTCCACCTGGGCGCGGTAGCCGGTGATCACGCCGGTCTCCTCCAGCCGCCGCACCCGCTCGGCCACCGCCGGCGCCGACAGGCTGATCCGCCGCCCGAGCTCCTTGAACGACAGCCGCCCGTCGGCCTGCAGCAGCTCCAGCAGCCGCCAGTCGACGTTGTCCAGCGGCTTTTCCGAACGGAAGGTCATGGACCGCATTTTCCTTCCGTTGCGCGGGCCGGGCGACCGAAATTCCGCTCGCCGCCCCTTCGAACCGGGGCGGAACTTCCCTAACGTTGCTGCTCATGGGGACTTTCACGGTGGCCGGCCGGACCCGGTCCACGGTGGCGCTGTTCGCCGGCGTCGCCTTGCTCAACACGGCCACGGTCGGTCTCGGCACGGCGGCCACCTTGATCGTCGCCGCCGGCAGCGGCGCGGTCTGGAGCGGGCTGCCGAGCGTGGCGAACGTGCTCGGCACGGCGGCGGGCGCGCTCGGCGCCGGGACGCTGGTGCCGGTCCACGGCAGCCGCCGCGTGCTGGCCGTCGGCTACGGCGTCGCCGCGGCCGGTGCGCTGGTGGCGTTCGCGGGCGCGCTGGCGACGTCGGTGGTGCCGCTGCTGCTCGGCATCCTGCTGGTCGGCCTGGGCAACGGCGGCGCCCAGCTTTCGCGGTACCTGGCCGCGGACCTGTACCCGCCGGACCGCCGGGGCCGCGCGCTCTCGACCGTCGTCTGGGGCGGGACGATCGGCGCGCTCGCCGGGCCGGCGCTGATGGCCCCGGCGGCCGGAGCCGCGGCCGGCTTCGGGTGGCCGTCGCTGTCCGGCCCCGCCGCGGTGGCGGTCCTGGCCACGGCGGCCGCGGCACTGGCACCGGCGTTCCTCCCGCGGCACGTGCCCGCGAGCTCGGTTCCGGTCGTGGCCGCCGCGCAAAACCGCCTGGTGCGCCCGGCTGGTTTCGCGCGGCCGCTGATCGCCATGGTCGCCGCGCAGCTCACGATGGGCGCGGTGATGACGATGACGCCGTTGCAGCTCCAGGCGCACGGGCACGGCCTCGACGTCGTCGGCTGGGTGCTGGGCGCGCACCTGTTCGGCATGTTCGCGCTGGCCCCGCTGTCCGGCCGGATCGCCGACCGCTGGGGTCCGCACGTCGCCGTCAACGCCGGTCTCGGCCTCCTCGCCCTGGCGGCGGCGACCGCGCTCGCCGCGCCGACGGCCCACACCTCCGGCCTGCCGATCGCGCTGTTCCTCCTGGGCTACGGCTGGAACCTGGTGTTCGTCGGCGGCAGCGCGCAGCTCAGCCGGGACCTCCCGCCGGAGACGCGCAGCCGGGTGCAGGGCACGGTCGACGCGGTCGTCTGGTCGGCGTCCGCGCTGGCCGGGCTGGGGTCCGGGGCGCTGTTCGCCGGCGGCGGGTACGCGCTGGTCGCGGTGGTCGGCGGGGTGCTGGCCCTGCTCCCGCTGGTGCTGCTCGTGCCTCGTGACGGCCGGTAGCCGGTCCGTTGTCGGCAAATCTCTCGTCCCGGCGGCCGCGGCCGCGTCGCCAAGATGGGCCGTGGCTGACTCTGTGCCTTTCACGGACAACTTCTCGGACCTGTCGAACACGCAGGGATACCAGTTCGAGTTCCGCTGCGAACGCTGCGGCAACGGCTTCCGCTCCGCCTTCCAGCGCGACAACGTCGAGACCGGCCGGAGCGTGCTGCGCGCGGTCGGCTCCTTCTTCGGCGGGACCCTGCGCGACCTGAGCAATTCGGCCGACCAGTGGCGCTACGACCGCGCGACGAACTCGCCGGCCAAGGACAGGGCCCTGGCGGCGGCGGTCGAGGAGATCACCCCGAGCTTCCGCCAGTGCCGCGGCTGCGGCGACTGGATGTGCCACGACCAGTGCTGGAACGAGGAGATCGGCCAGTGCCTGCGCTGCTCGCCCAGCGTCGCCGAGGAGATCTCGCGTGCCCAGGCGTCGGCCCAGCGCGACCAGATCTGGGAGAAGGCCCGCGAGAAGGACTGGACGTCGAACCTGGACATCGACACCCGCGCGAAGGTCGCCTGCCCGGGCTGCGGCCTGAAGGCCGACGGCGGCAAGTTCTGTTCCTCCTGCGGTACGTCGCTGGCCCTCAAGGTCGCCTGCGGTGGCTGCGGCAACGAGAGCAACAAGCCGGGCGCGATGTTCTGCTCGGACTGCGGCAGCAAACTCTGACCCACGCCCGGGGTGCGCTGATCCGGCGGATCCGCCGCGCCCCGGGCACCATGAAGGCATGACGCCCGTCACGAAGCGCCTCACGGTGATCGCCGTCGTACTGATCACCGCGGGTGCGATCCTGCTGTCGGTAGGCGCGATCGGTTTCCGGGCGACGTCGGATCAGCCCGACGCCAACATCGGCGCGGGGTTCGCCCTGCTGGCCGGGCCCTACGTCGTCGGCCTCGGGGTGCTGTTCGCGCTGTCGGCGGGCCTGACCCACCTCACGTCGCGCCGCCGCTGAGGTTCCCGAGCGCCGCGGGCAGGTGATCGGCCAGCTCGGCGAGGTAGCGGGCCTCGGCCAGCACGTTCTGCCGCGTCGCGCAGCCCTGGCCCCACGTGCGTGCGGCGCCGTTCTCGACGACGACCTCCCGCTGCGCGAACCGCGGGTTCGCCGCCAGCCACCGCGCCACCTCGGCGTCGAGGCCCGAGTCCGGCGGGAGCGTCGGCATCGACACCGGACGCCCCGGGACGATCCGCAGCTCCGGGCCCGGCGGCACGCGCACCTGCGTCACGTGGAGGTCCCGGAAGTACACGTGGTCGTCGAAGTTCCGGTACGACTCCCGCGTGTCGATCGCCAGCGCCGGCCGGTTGCCGAGGCGGAACTCGACCCACGGGTCGTCCGGCGCCCCCGTCAGTGGTCGCCCGGTCGGGTGAAACACGCCGAAGGACGGCGCTCCGCCGCCGAACGTGCCGCCCTGCTCGGCCGCGAACGCCTTGAACCAGTGGTTCTCGCGGCCCGCGGCGGCCTTCCGCTGCGACCGCCACCAGATCGCGGCGGCCACCGCGGCCACGACCACCAGCACGCCGATCGTGAAGAGCGTCTGCATCGTCAGAAGTCCAGGTCCTCGCGGGTCTCTTCGACGGACTGGTCGCGGCCGGTCCCGTCGTAGTCGCTCGTCTTCTTCGCACTCTTCACGTGGCTGTTGAGCTTGCCGAGGTGGTCGTTGACCGTCTTGGCCGGGTTGTCGCCGGGGTTGGCCGGGTTGTAGCCGAGCACGCCCTTGACCGCCGCCTCGCCGCCCTTCTTCAGCGCTTCGGTGGCGCCGGCCTTGAGCATCGTCTTCGTGTAGTCGACCTTGCCGGCGGCGTCGAGCACCGGGTTTTCGAAGGCCTTCGCCCAGCGCTTGCCGATCAGGCCCTTGTCGCCGACGGCCTTCTGGAGGAGGTCCTTGCCTTCGTTTTCCTTCGCGATCTTCGTCAGCGACTTGCCCAGCGTCGTCGAAGCGAACTTCTGCTGCAGCTTCCGGAGCCAGTCGAGCACCTTCTGCAGGAGCTCGCGCAGCTTGTTCACCTTCTGCGTGGTCTTCGCGGTCGTCTGGGCGGCCTTGACCTCGGTCACCGGGGCCGCGGCCGACAGCGAAGCCCCGCAGGTCGGCACCGCGGCGGCCAGGGCGGGCACCCACAACAGGATCAGCCAGGTCACGAACTCGGTGAGGATCGCCTTGATCAGGTCCTCGACGAAGCTCATCAGCATGCTGTTGAGCTGCAGCATCCGCGCCAGGTCGCCGGACTTCCCGGCAACGCCCTCGATGCCGTGCGCGAACTCGCCGAGCGCCGTCTTCGCCGCGTCGCTCGCGTTGCCCTCCCAGTCCTTGAGGGACTCGTCGGCGACCTCGGCGAAGTTCTTGGCCAGCTTGTCCAGCCCGGTGGCGATGGCCCCGAAGTTCTCCGCCGCGACGCCCAGCGCCGGGCCGTCGCCGCTGACGAAGTGGATCGCGTCCTGGATCGGCTGGACGGCGTTGACCAGGAAGTTCAGCCCCTGGCCGACCAGCCAGCCGAGCGGGTCGGTGGCGATGTCGGTGAGGGTGCTCGAGCTCGACTGGATGAAGCTCGCGGTGTCGGTGGCGATGGTGCCGAGCGCGAGGGTGATGTCCGCGCCGTCGGGCTGCGGCGCGAAGACCGCCTTCGTCACCGAGACGGCGTCCTTGCCGACGGTGACCGCGCCCCCGGCGAACGGCGTCGCCTTGATCGCGTTGTCGACGTTGACCCCGAGCACGGTCTTCGGGTCGTCGGGCTTGACGGTGATGCCGCTCGCGACGTCTTCGACCTCGGCCATGTGGTTCCCCTCAGTGCTTTCCCGGGCCGTCGAGCAGGGTCTCGACCTGGCCGAAGAAGATCTTGTGGTCGTCCTCGACGCCCTGGTAGACGTTGGCCGCGTCGGTCAGCTTGGCCTGCGCCGACGCCAGGCCGTCCGCGATGGACGCGAGCAGCGACTGCAGCTCGCGCAAGGTGTCGTCGTAGCCGCTCTTGGTGAAGAGGCCGACCACGCCCCACGACTTGTCGCCGACGTCGGCCTGCGCGACCTTCTCGGTGATCTTCGCGCCTTGGCCGCGGTACTCGTCCAGATCGGCGACGTACTTGTGCAGGGCGTCCACCCGGACCCGGTAGCCGTCGGGCATCAGTCCTCCTCGTCGAACAGGTTCCGCAGGAAGCGGTCGCCGGCACTCGGCCCGGCGGTGGGCAGGGGCGGCGGCGGATCGGCCGGCCGGAGCACCCGCTGCTCGGAGAAGTCCGGCGCCGGCTCCGCTGTCTCTTCGGTGAGCTTCGACCGCAGTTCTTCGACGGTGGTTCCGAACGCGACGGCCTGCGTCTCCAGGACCTGGTCGACCAGGCCCAGGTCGTCGCCCATGTTCTCCTCGACGATGACGGCCTGCCGCCGCGCCGCCTCGCCGACGGCCTCCCGCAGCGTGGCCAGGAGCGTGGCGGAGAGGGCCTGCGGCCCCTTGGCCAGCGCGGCCTCGGTGAACTGCACGTCGAGAACGGCCCCACCGGGCCCGGTGACGACGGTGACACCCCCATCCGCCGACGCGGCGCTCGCCCGCAGCTCGGTCAGCTGCTGCTGCATGACGCCGAGCCCGGCGAACCGGTCGTCGGCGTCGCGGACGCCCGCTTGGAACCGCTCGAACTCGGCCACCAGCTGCTCGAACTCGCCCGACATGCCGCCCCTTCCCGTTTCGTGGTGCACCCATCGTGACCCCCCGGCCGCACTGTGACGCACGGAACGGCCGATCCGATCCCACTGCATCACCCGACCGGGTAATGGGTAGGTTTCGGCCCGAGAGGGAAGCAGGGGACAACGCGCGAGGAGTGTGTGATGACCAGCACCGAAGGGGCCGCAGGCGCCTCAGAGGAACCGAAGTCGACGGGCAGCCACGCGGCCCCCGAGGGAGCGGGCGTACACCCGCTGATCGACCTGTCCCGAGACCCCAACCCGGGCAAGCCGGACCACGCCAAGCCGGACGAGGACTGAGGTAGGGGACGGCGAACCGAGTCGGAGGCGGTGCGCCAACCCCGAACAGGGAGCTGGGTGGTCATCCCGTCGCCTGAGGCCGTGAAGATCGCTTTGAGCCGGGCCCGCAACCCACAGCGCGGGGCTGGGTGACGGCGCGGGCTTGC
>NZ_JBSGJD010000216.1:0-16945 GCF_053605405.1 Amycolatopsis sp. NPDC003861 | reverse complement strand
GTCAGACGCACCGAACGCCACATTGGGTGCGTCTGACGCAACCAACGCCACATTGGGGCGCTTGGGTCAGGAGAGGCGCTCGATGATCAGCGCCATGCCCTGGCCGCCGCCGACGCACATCGTCTCGAGGCCGAACTGCTTGTCGTGGTGCTGCAGGGAGTTGATCAGCGTCGAGGTGATCCGGGCGCCGGTCATGCCGAACGGGTGGCCGACCGCGATCGCGCCGCCGTTGACGTTGAGCCGGTCCAGCTCGATGCCCAGGTCCTGGTAGGACGGGATGACCTGCGCCGCGAACGCCTCGTTGATCTCGACCAGGTCGATGTCGCCGATCGACAGCCCCGCGCGCGAGAGCGCCTGCTTGGACGCCTCGACCGGGCCGTAGCCCATGATCTCCGGCGAAAGCCCGGTGACCCCGGTGGAGACGATCCGCGCCAGCGGCGTCAGGCCCATCTCGCGCGCCTTCGTGTCGGACATGATGACCAGCGCCGCCGCGCCGTCGTTGAGCGCGCAGCAGTTGCCCGCCGTGACCCGGCCGTCCGGGCGGAACACCGGCTTCAGGCCGGAGACGCCGTCCAGGGTGACGCCGGCGCGCGGGCCGTCGTCCTTCGAGACGACCGTGCCGTCCGGGAGCGTGACGGGGGTGATGTCCTTGGCCCAGAAGCCGTCCGCGATGGCCTTCTCGGCCAGGTTCTGCGAGCGGACGCCGAACTCGTCCATCTCCTCGCGCGTGACGCCCTTCAGCCGGGCCAGGTTCTCCGCGGTCTGGCCCATCGCGATGTAGACGTCCGGGACATTGCCCTCGGTGCGCGGGTCGGTCCAGGTGTCGGTGCCGGACTCGGCGGTCGCCTTGGTGCGCGCTTCGGCGTCGGCGAACAGCGGGTTGTGCGTGTCGGGCCAGGAGTCCGAGCTGCCCTTGCCGAACCGGGACACGGTCTCGACGCCGGCCGAGATGAAGACGTCGCCTTCGCCGGCCTTGATCGCGTGGAAGGCCATCCGGGTGGTCTGCAGGCTGGAGGAGCAGTACCGGGTGATCGTGCAGCCGGGCAGGTGGTCGTAGCCCAGCTCGACGGCGACCGCGCGGCCCATGTTGAACCCGGACTCGCCGCCCGGCAGGCCGCAGCCCAGCATCAGGTCGTCGATGTCGGCCGGGTCGAGCTGCGGCACCTTGGCCAGCGCCGCCGTGACCATCTGGGCGGTCAGGTCGTCGGGCCGCATGCCGACCAGCGAGCCCTTGTTGGCCCGCCCGATGGGCGAGCGTGCGGTGGAGACGATGACGGCTTCAGGCATGACGTGACACATCCTCGTATCGCGAGCTAAGCAGTTGCTCACCATACTGCCGGGTACGGCGGCCGGGAGAAAGCCGGAGCGACTGTGAGGTTGCCCGGTCTGCCAGGATCACCGCGTGGGAAACCAGCTCGAGCGGGTGCTGCGGACCAGGACGATCGTGCTGTGGAGCGCCGGTCTGCTGACCGTCGCCGCGCTCGCCGCCACCCTGCTGCTGACGCTGCTGGGCGGTGGTCGCCCGGAGGACTCGGCCCGGCTCGACGCGCTGAAGACCGCGGCCAACATCGTCGTCGGCACCGGGGGTGCCGCGGCCCTGCTGCTCGCCGCGCGGCGGCAGCGGTCGGCCGAGCTGGAGCTGGTGCAGAAGGACCACGACGCCACCGAGCGCCGGATCACCGAGATGTACGGCAAGGCCGCCGACCAGCTCGGCAGCGACAAGGCGCCGGTGCGGCTGGCCGGGCTGTACGCGCTGGAACGGCTCGCCGCCGGTCACCCGGAGCACCGGCAGACGATCGTCAACGTCTTCTGCGCGTACCTGCGGATGCCCCACGACCCCGGCGAGGACGCCGAGGAGCTGCAGGTCCGCAAGGCCGCGCAGCGCATCCTCATGCTGCACCTGCGGCCCGGCCGGGCCGAGCAGCCGAGCGGCGACTTCTGGCCGGACACCGACCTCGACTTCTCCGGCGCCGAGCTGGTCGGGCTGACCCTCACGCACTGCTCGATCCGTTCGATCGTCTGCTTCGAAACGAAGTTTTCCGGGCTGGCCTCGTTCCGCGGGACCGAATTCCGCACCAAGGCCGACTTCAACAAAGCCCTCTTCGCCGATCGCGTCGATTTCCGCGGAACCGTTTTCGGCGGTGAACGCGACAGTTTCAACGGCGCCGTCTTCGCAGGTCCGGCCGATTTCGGGACGAAGTCCGCCGCCCGGCTCGCCGGTGCGCGGGCGAAGCCGGGATTTCCGCGGACCTGGCCGCCGGGCTGGGAAGAACGGCCGATCGCCGGTGAGGCCGGCCAGGCGGAATTGACACGAAAGGACGAACCGGGGCAACCGGCGGCCCGATAGGATCGTCCCACTCGTAAAGGCTCGCCATTCCACTGGGAGGTGAACTGGCGATGATGATGGTCCAGCCTTCCTGGACGTCCCTGTCCCTTCGAACCGGCTGCCCGGCCATCGACGCCGGGCGGAACCTCCGGGACGGGATGACGGCTCAGCGTGTGACGGCCCTCGGGCCGGTGCCGGTGCGGACGAGCGGCTTGGTGGCCGCCTAGGTCCCCGCCGGGCGGCCCGACCCCGCGCTCGCGGCCCGGCATGCCGACGCGCACCCGGAGCCCGCCCCGCGCTGGGTGGACAGCGCCATGGGGACGCCGTTTAGGCTGGCGGTCGTGGAGTACGCAGAGCACATCGCAGACCTCGTGGGCAACACCCCGCTGGTCAAGCTGAACTCGTTGACCAAGGGGCTCAAGCCGCTCGTGCTGGCCAAGGTCGAGTACCTGAACCCGGGTGGCTCGGTCAAGGACCGCATCGCGCTGCGCATGATCGAGGCCGCCGAAGCATCCGGCGAGCTGCGCCCGGGCGGCACGATCGTGGAGCCGACGTCCGGCAACACCGGCGTCGGCCTGGCCATGGTCGCCCAGCGCAAGGGCTACCGGTGCGTGTTCGTCTGCCCGGACAAGGTCAGCGAAGACAAGCGCAACGTGCTCAAGGCGTACGGCGCCCGCGTCGTGGTGTGCCCGACGGCGGTGCCGCCCGAGCACCCGGACTCCTACTACAACGTCTCCGACCGCCTGGTCCGCGAGATCGACGGCGCCTGGAAGCCCAACCAGTACGCCAACCCGCAGAACCCGGAGAGCCACTACCACTCGACCGGCCCCGAGCTGTGGACGCAGACCGAAGGCCGGATCACTCACTTCGTCGCGGGCGTCGGCACCGGCGGCACGATCTCCGGCACCGGCAAGTACCTCAAGGAGATCAGCGACGGCGCCGTGCAGGTCGTCGGCGCCGACCCGGAGGGCTCGGTCTACTCCGGCGGCAGCGGCCGCCCGTACCTGGTCGAAGGTGTCGGCGAGGACTTCTGGCCGGACACCTACGACCGCGACATCGCCGACGAGATCATCCCGGTTTCCGACGCCGACTCCTTCCAGGTCACCCGGCGCCTGGCGCTGGAGGAGGGCCTGCTGGTCGGCGGCTCCTGCGGGATGGCCGTCGCCGCCGCGCTGAAGCTCGCCGAGCGGCTCACCGAGGACGACGTCGTGGTCGTGCTGCTGCCCGACGGCGGCCGCGGCTACCTGACGAAGGTGTTCAACGACACGTGGATGTCCTCCTACGGCTTCCTGCCGCCGGACTCCTCGGGCGCGACGGTCGCCGACGTGCTCACGAAGAAGAGCGGCTCGCTGCCCGATCTGGTGCACTCTCACCCGAACGAGACCGTCGCCGAGGCGATCGCGATCCTCTCCGAATTCAGCGTGAGCCAGATGCCCGTCGTCAGCGCGGAACCGCCGGTGATGGCGGCCGAGGTCGTCGGCGCCGTCAACGAGCGTGACCTGCTCGACGCGCTGTTCACCGGCAAGGCGCAGCTGGCCGACCGGCTCGAGCAGCACATGTCCCCGCCGCTGCCGACGATCGGCGGCAGCGAGCAGGTCGGCGCGGCGATGACCGCGCTCCAGGGGGCCGACGGCGCGCTGGTGCTGGTCGACGGCAAGCCGGCCGGCGTCGTCACCCGGCACGACCTCCTGGGCTTCCTGGCCGGTCGCTGACCACGCCCGAAGAGAGCCTTTATCGGCGGACCCGGCAGGGGCGTTACGAGCGCCCCGCCGGGCGATCCGATAGCGTGGGCGCGAGTAGAACACTTTCGCGTCCTCGTCAAGGGGGTTCAAGACCCACATGAGTGCACCGCAGCCACCGAACCAGCCGTGGGGTGGCGGCCAGCCACCTCAGGGCCCGCCGAGTGGCCCCCAGCCGCAGCAGGACCCGTTCGGCAGCCCCGAACCGACCCAGGTCGTCCAGCCCGCCCAGCCTCAGGGCGGTTCCCCGTTCGGGGAGACGCCGGAGCCGACCCAGGTGGTCCAGCCGGGCCGGCCGGGTGACGGCGGGGCGGGCGCGACCCAGGCGATGCCGCCGGTCGACGCGAACGCGACCCAGATGGTGAACCCGGTCGGCGGCGGCGACGCCCCGGTCGCGGACTCGACGCAGCTGGTGCCCCCGGGCTCCCAGCCGCCGGCGATCCCGTACACCCCGCCGCCGAGCGCGGCCGACAACCCGGCCGCGGCCTTCGGCCAGCAGCCCGGGGGGTACGGCCAGCAGCAGGGCGGCTTCGGGCAGCCGGGCCAGCAGGGCGGGTTCGGCCAGCAGCCGGGCTTCGGCCAGCCGCCGCAGGGGTTCGGTGCCCCCGGTTTCGGTCAGCAGCAGCCCGGCTTCGGCGGGCCGCAGCAGCCGTTCGGCGCGCCGGCTGCGGGCGGCAACGCCCTCTTCGGCTACATCGCCGGTGGCGTCGTCGCCCTGCTGGGTCTGATCGCGCTCATCATCTCGTTCAACTACATGGGCGACGCGAGCGACTACTCCACGATCGTCGGCAGCACGGATTCGGACATCATCCAGAAGGCGCTCGACGCCGCCGGGCTGATCGGCCCGGGGCTGGTCTGGTTCTACGTGATCATGATCCTGCTGGGTTCGCTGATCTCCCTCGCCGGCGGTGTCGGGCTGGCGCTCGCGGGCCGGCTGGGCGGCATCCGGAAGTTCGTCCCGATCGCGGTCGTCGCGGGTGGTGCGCTCCTCGCGGTGTTCGCCCTGCTGCTCAAGATCGGGATGACCCCGAACAGCGACTTCGTCGGCGGGGCGTCCAGCCGGGACACCTTCGGCATCGGGCTGCCTCCGCTGATCCTGGGCGTGCTCATCCTCATCGTGGGCGTGCTCGGGCTCATCCCGGCGACGCAGCAGTTCGTCGGCCTCGGGGCCGGCGGTGCCGCGCCGGGCGGGCCGCAGGGCTTCGGCGGACCGCCGCCGGGCTTCGGTGGCCCGCAGCAGCCGGGCTTCGGCCAGCCGGGTGGGTACGGCGAGCCGGGTCAGCCGGGTGGGTTCGGGCAGCCGGGTGGTTACGGCGAGCCGGGTCAGCCCGGTGGGTTCGGACAGCCCGGTGGGTACGGGCAGCCGGGTCAGCCCGGGCAGCCGGGTCAGCCGGGGTACGGCCAGCCGGGTGGCTACGGCCAGCCGGGCGGGCCCAACCCGTCCAGCGGCGGGTTCCCGCAGCCGTCGAGCGGGGGCTTCCCGCAGCCGGGTCAGCCGGGTGGGTACGGCCAGCCCGGTGGGTACGGCCAGCCGGGTCAGCCCGGGCAGCCGGGTCAGCCGGGTCAGCCGCCGCAGGGCTGGGGCCAGCCGCCGGGGCAGCAGGGCCCGCCGAGCGGCGGGTTCGGCCAGCCCGGCCAGCCCCCGCAGCAGCAGTGGTGAGCTAGGACGCGCATTCGTGCCCCGGAGCCGATTCGGCTCCGGGGCACGTTGCATTTTCCGGGTCCGCAATTGTCCGAAGAGGACAATTGCCGGGGCGGCACCACGGCCGGTAATCGCGTGACCCTATTTCTGCCACTACCGCACAAAAATGATCTTGGGTTCCGCCGTCCGGCCGAATTCCGTTCGCGTTTCGGCTTGATTCCCCCGATTCCGGTTAGGGTGAGCGCCGTGGTCCCGCGCTCGGCAGATGGGGGAGTTGTGACCGGTCCGCACCGATACCCGGTGTCGCATTCGCATTCGTATTCATCGGCTCGGCCATCCGGAGTAACGGCGGTTCTCGCCGGTCTGCTCGGTTTTCCGGCCGCGGTCGCCGCGGGATACGTGCCGGTCAAGATCTTCCTCGACATGCCGGCCGAATTCAGCCTGGGCGCATTGCCGGCTTGGGTGCTGGTGGACCTCGCCGCCTACCTGGTCGCGGGACTGGTGCTGCTCCTCGGATCGCTGGCCACGCTGTTCCGCGCGACGGCGGGGGCGGTCCTCCTCGGCCTGGGCGCCCTGCTGGCCATCGGCGCCCTGCTCACCGAGCCGATGTCGGTCGGCGTGCCGCCGGCCCGCTTCGCGGACGCGATGTTCACCCACGGCGGGTTCGCCATGGTCGACCGCGTCGGCCTGGCGGCGCTCGCGGTGCTCGTGCTGGTGCTGGCGTTCCTGCCGCCGACGTTCCGCTACCTGCGCTACCGCACGTCGGTGGTCCCGGCGCTGTCCGGCCAGGGCGCGTATTCGTCCCGGAGCTGGTGAGTGCCGGTCACGGCCCCGCCCCGCGCGGCCACGGCGATCGCCGCCGGCGTGCTCGCGGTGCTCGACGGCGTGTGGTTCCTGCTGGGCACCTTCTGGTGGAGCCTCGTCACGGGGCTGGGCCACAGCGACCTGCTGGTCCCCGGTCAGATCGCCGACGCGGTCATCGGGCTGCTCCTCGTCCTCGGCGGGGTGTCCCTGCTCGCGCGCGTGGCGGCGGGCCGGGTGCTGTGCCTGTTCGCGGCGGGCCTGGCGCTCGTCGCCACCGTCGTCGACGCGGTGCTCCGCAGCCGGCTCGTCCTCTTCCTCGTGGGCGGCCCCACCGGGCTGGGCGACCCGCTGGTGCGCGGGATCGTCATCTCGACGCCGCTCGTCGTGCTGCTGGTGCTCGCGGCCTTGCCGGCCACCCGCCGCTGGACACACCGCTGAGATCCATCCCACCTGACGGGAATGTCAGGGGTGGCCCGTACGCTGAACCAATGGTGGACGACTACTCCGTACTAGGCTTCGAGACCCGCGCCATCCACGCCGGTCAGAAGCCCGACCCCCGCACCGGCGCGGTGATCGTGCCGATCTACCAGACCTCGACCTACGCGCAGGACGGCGTGGGCGGGACCCGCGAGGGCGACTACGAGTACTCGCGCACCGCGAACCCGACCCGCTCGGCGCTGGAGGAGGCGCTGGCCTCGCTGGAAGGCGGCCGGCACGCGCTGGCCTTCGCGTCCGGCATGGCCGCCTCCGACGTGGTGCTGCGCAGTACCCTGCGCCCCGGTGACCACCTCGTGCTCGGCAACGACGCGTACGGCGGCACGTTCCGCCTGATCGACAAGGTGCTCAGCCTGTGGGGCGTCGAGCACACCGTCGCCGACCTGGCGAACCTCGACGAGGTGCGCGCCGCGATCCGGCCCGAGACCAAGCTCGTCTGGTGCGAGTCGCCGACCAACCCGATGCTCGGCATCGCCGACATCGCCGCGCTGGCCGGGGTCGCGCACGACGCCGGTGCCCGCCTGGTCGTCGACAACACCTTCGCGACGCCGTACCTGCAGAACCCGCTGGCCCTGGGCGCGGACATCGTCCTGCACTCGACCACCAAGTACCTCGGCGGCCACTCCGACGTCGTCGGCGGCGCGATCATCACGAACGAAGACGAGCTGCGCGAGCAGTTCTTCTACCTGCGCAACGCCGCGGGCGCGGTGCCGGGGCCGTTCGACGCGTGGCTGACCCTGCGCGGCATCAAGACCCTCGCCCTGCGCATGGAGCGCCACAGCGACAACGCCGAGAAGATCGTCCAGGCCCTGGTCAAGCACCCGAAGGTGGCGAAGGTCTACTACCCGGGTCTGCCGGAGCACCCGGGCCACGAGACGGCCGCGAAGCAGATGCGCCGCTTCGGCGGGATGGTGTCCTTCAGCCACGTGGACGGCGAAGCGGCGGCCCTGGAAGTGGCGAGCCGCACGAAGCTGTTCATCCTCGCCGAGTCGCTCGGCGGCATCGAGTCGCTGATCGAGCACCCGGGCAAGATGACCCACGCCAGCACGGCCGGCTCGACCCTCCAGGTCCCGGCCGACCTGCTCCGTCTCTCGGTCGGCATCGAGGACGGCCGCGACCTGGTGGCGGACCTGCTGGCCGCCCTGGGCTGACGCTCGAGCACCCACGTCGAGGCCGCCGCCGTAGAGCCGCTCCACCCGGAGCGTGATCACCACGCGGCGGTCCTCGACGATGTTCCGCAGGAAACGCGGCTTCCGCCTCGGGGTCGCGGAACGGCGCCTGCATCGCGAGGCAGCGCCCGGCCGTCGACCCGATCCGCACCACGCGCTCGTCCGAATCCCAGGCGTAGGCGACCGCGTCCCCGATGATCATCGGGGATCCGCAGGTCAGGGGCTGTAGTTCCCGTGCACGACACCGCCGGGCGACGACGTGCCGGTGGCCGGCAGCTTCGCGCCGTCGACACAGCCGCCGACGAGCTCGACGTGGCTGTCGTGGCGGATGTACTGGGCCGGCGACCCGCAGGACGCGCTGTCCACCGTGATGTACGCGGCACCGGTGAGCGCGGCGGCCGAGGCCAGCCCGATGACCAGCGGCAGCAGACCGGCTGAGCGGGTGGCGCGCGCCCGTCGGGCCGGATCCGCGTCGTTCCCCGCTGCCATGGTTGCTCCTTGTTTACCGCGTGTTGACGCGACCCAGGGTACCCGGCTCACGGTCCACTCAACCTGTGGAGTTCCTGAGTGGCATAGTCCGGCCCATGGAACTCGTCACCCTCGAGCGGATCCAGGCCGCCCGGGAACTCCTCAAAGGAGTGACCCGGGTGACGCCGATGGAGCACGCGCGCGACCTGCGCAAGCTTCACGGCGGTCCGGTGTACCTGAAGTGCGAAAACCTGCAGCGGACGGGGTCGTTCAAGATCCGTGGCGCCTACACGCGCATCCACGGCCTGACCGAGGCCGAACGCGACCGGGGCGTCGTCGCCGCCAGCGCCGGCAACCACGCGCAGGGCGTCGCGCTGGCGTCGTCGCTGCTCGGCGCCAAGTCCACCGTCTTCATGCCGCTGCGGGCCCCGTTGCCGAAGCTGGCCGCCACTCGCGGCTACGGCGCCGACGTTCACCTGCACGGCGCGCTCCTGGAGGAGACGCTCCACGCCGCGATCGAGTTCGGCGAGCGGACCGGCGCGGTGTTCATCCACCCCTTCGACCACCCGGACGTCATCGCCGGCCAGGGCACGGTCGGCCTCGAGATCCTCGAGCAGGTGCCGGGCGTGAAGACCATCCTGGTCGCCACCGGCGGCGGCGGGCTGGTCGGCGGGGTCGCCTCGGCGGTGAAGGCGCTGCGCCCGGACGTCCGCGTCGTCGGCGTCCAGGCCGAGGAGGCCGCGGCTTACCCGCCGTCGCTGGCCGCGGGCGCGCCGGTGCGGCTGAGCACGACGTCGACGATGGCCGACGGGATCGCGGTCGGCGAACCCGGCCTGGTCAGCTTCGCGCACGTCGAGTCGCTGGTCGACGACGTCGTGACGGTCTCCGAGCAGTTCCTGTCCCGCGCGGTGCTGCTGTGCCTGGAGCGCCGGAAGCTGGTGGTCGAGCCGGCCGGCGCCGCGACGGTCGCCGCGCTGCTGCAGCACCCCGGGATCTTCGAGCCCCCGGTGGTGGCGGTTCTCTCGGGCGGCAACGTCGATCCGGTGCTTTTGCTGCAGATCATCCAGCACGGCATGACGGCCGGCGGCCGCTACCTGCGCCTTCACCTGCGGGTCCCGGACCGCCCGGGCTCGCTGGTGGGCGTGCTGTCGTGCGTCAGCGAGCTGGGCGCGAACGTGCTCGACGTCGAGCATTCGCGCATCTCCGGCAGCCTCGACCTCGGCGAGGCCGACGTCGTGCTGGCGCTGGAGACCCGCGGCCCCGAGCACTGCAAAGAGGTCGAGTTCGCGCTGACAAACGCCGGCTACACCGTGGTCTGAGGAGGTTCTCCCGTGATGGCCGCTAGGGCCAGGTCCTTGGCGGTCTCCGGGACTTCCGACGGCGCGGTGAAGCGCCGGGCCCGGATGTGGGCGACCAGGTCCGGGTCCGGCGGCACGCCGTGCTCACGCAGGTAGTACGCCACCGCGCCGGGCCAGGCCCAGGCCCCGTCGGTGCGGAAGTTCATCGGCACGGCGTCCGCGCGGTCCGGTGCGAAGGCGTCCGGGCCGTTGCTGCGCGAGGCCAGGATGACCGGCGCCGCGTCGAGGTAGGCGAGCACTCGCTCGGCTTCCGCCGGGATCAGCGGCGCGCGCCGGACCAGCGGCTTGCCCGACGCGTCGAGGCCGTCGTAGATCCGCGGCGTGCGCACCTCGCCGGCGGCGGCCGGCGCGGTCAGCCCCGCGCGCTCCCGCAGCCAGGCCGGGATGTGCTCGTCGGCGCGCGGGAAGAACCGCAGCTCGTCCTGGAACCCGATCGGCGGCGGCTCCTGCCGGAACGGCGGTTCGAGGTCGGGCCGCACGAAGTCGACGTCGGGCGGCTGCGCCGGCTCGAACACGAGGATCGCGCCCAGCCAGGTGCCGAAGCCGGGCTGGTACATGCCCGACCGCAGCACCCCGAGCAGCCGCACCGCTTCCGGATGCGGCTGGCCGGGCCGGGGCACGCCGTCCGGCCCGGTCACCAGCAGGTCGGTCTCGACGTGCCGCCCGGCGGCCCGGTATTCGACGCGCACCTGCCGCCACCCCGGCGGCACCTGCGCGGTCAGCACCGCGCCGACCTGGCGGACGATCTCCTGCTGCTGGTCCGGGCGCAGCGGCCCCGGTGGCTGGGTCATGACGCGGAACTCCCGGTGTCAGTTGCCCTCCGCGCGAGCCGCTTCGAGCCCGGCGCGGTACCAGTCCGGCATGGACGCCTCGTCGCGCGGGAAGCGCTCCTGCTCGGTCGCGAACTCGCCCGGCGCCGGCGGCGGCTGGAAGTCCGGCTGGTTCTCGTAGTTGTACTGGATGGTGAAGCGCGACGGCGGTTCGAGCGTGTAGCGCGCGGAGAACCAGGTGCCCTCGTTCTCGGTGTACATCCCGCCGCGCAGCCGCTGGAAGGCGCGCCACACCTCGGCGGGCGGGTCCCAGACACGTTCCTGGCCGTCCGGCCCGGTCAGGCCGACGGCGACGTCGATGTTCCGGCCGACCGCGCGGAAGTCGATCATCAGCTGCCGCCAGCCGGGCGACAGCGCGTCGACCAGCGCCTTCGTGATTCCGTCCAGCTCTTCCTTCTGCTGGATCGGGTCGAGCAGCGGCCAAACGGGCATGCGCGGGTTCCTCCTAGTGGTTCGGGGCGGGGCCATCATGGCACGGCGGGCGGGGTCCGCTGCTGTTCGAGCTGCTCGCCCTCGGCGAGCAGTTCCCGCAGCCACGGCGGGATGTGGGTGTCTTCGCGGGGGAACGCTTCGAGGTCCCGCGAGAACGCGGTGGGGTGCAGCGGCGGCCACCAGCGGGGGTCTTCGTCGTAGTTGTAGCGGAATTCCGGCGCGACGCCCGCCCGCAGCTCGACGGTCGCGGAAAACCACGTGCCCCGGCCGGGTTCGTACATCCGCGCCCGCAGCTGCTCGAAGCCGTCCTTGACCTCCGGTGGCGTGACCATCGACCCGTTGCGGCCGTCGGCCAGCTTCACCTGGAGCGCGTAGTCGTCGGCGAGCACGGTCGAGGAAACGGTGAGCGTGATCCGCGCCCAGCCCGCGGGCGCGCTGCCCGCGAGCGCGGCGGCGATCCCGCCGGTGAGGTCGTCAAGCATCGGCGCTCTCGCTTCCGTACGGGGTCTTCGGGCCGTAGTTGATCTTCGACGGGTCGTTCTTGAACACGCGCTCCTGGGTCTCCCGCGAGAGCTCGATCGGCTTGCCGTTCGCGTCGAGCACGAGTTCGCCGTCCGCGTCGACTTCGTAGGTGACCTTCTGCCAGCGCATGGTGACTTCCGCGGGAACGCCGCCGGGCAGCTCGCCGGTGGTCCGGACCTGGTAGTTCTCGATCTCGTGGCCGGGCCGGGCGGCGTACTCGCCGAGCGCGACCTCCTGACGGCGCCACGACGCGTCGTGGATCCAGCCGTCGCGGTTGTTGCCGCTGTTGGACGCCGCCATCTGCGAGTGCATGTTGACGTACTCGCCGGGCCCGCCCATCTCGTTGGCCGCGAAGTGCCCTCCGGCCCACTTGACCTGGTCGTAGTCGGCGTCGCCCCGGAACGCCTTGCGGCCTTCGCCGCCGGAGCGGTTCTGCGACGCGGTGTCGCGGAAGTCCTCGTTCTGGCCGCCGAAGTGCGGCTCGCCCGACATCGCGACCGGCCGGCCGTGGTCGCCGATCTGGAAGTCCCAGTGCTTGTTCGCGTCGTGGAAGTTGGCCACCCGGTACTGCGTGCCGGGGAGCAGCGGATAGCGCAGATCGGGGTTGTGGAACGGCGCCTGCGTGCCGGGCGTCGCCTCGACGTGCGTCACCCGGCCTTGCGAGTCGGTGAAGAAGTGGGTGGTGGCACCGTTCTTGTAGGTCACGTTGTACTGCGCGTCCGCCGCCAGCGGACGTTCCCCGCGCAGGACCTGCGGGACACCGTCTTCGGTGAGCTTCGAGTTGCGCGTCCGCGGCTCGAGGTCCTCGATCTCCCTCGGCGACTCGATCGGCGGGTGGTCGCCGGGCCGGTCCCGATGGCCGGCGTAGTGGCTGTCCTCGTGCCGGTCGAAGGTGACGAACCGTTCGTCGAACTCCCGCGTGTTCCGCGGAATCGACCGCGGCTGCGGGACGTCGTCGTAGGGCAGCTGCTGCTGGTCGGGGGTGTCGTTGTCCCCGCGGTGCTGCGCGCTGTCGGCATCGACGTCGTGCTGGTCGCCGTGGTGGCTTTCGGGCGCGAAGCCGTCATCGCCCGCGCGGTGCGTCGAGCCGTCGGGGTGGTGGGTGTTCCACTCGCCGTCCGGCGGGATCCGGGGCCGCATCCGCCCATCGGGGCCGATCTCGTAGTCGGAGGAGAAGACGCGGCCGTGCGAGTCCGTCCAGGCGGGCTTGGTCGGCGCCATGACCTCGGTGTCGAGCTCCCGCGAGAGCCGGTGCGCGAAGTCGTTGGAGCTGGCATCACACCCGATCAGCCGGATCGGGCGCCCGTCGTAGTCCCCGTTGCGCCGCAGGATGTCGGCGAATTCCTCGGGGGTGTAGAGGCGGTCGCCGATCCGTGCGTGGCCGTCGGGGGTGACGTGCACATCGACGGTGTAGCGGCCATCGGGGTCGGGCTGGACGCGGTGGGGAAGGTCGCCCATGTCCGGGTCGCCGGCGTGGTAGGAGCTGCCGGAGGGGGTGCTTTCGGCGTGGCGCGCGTTGACCTCGTCGGGGGTGAGGGGGTCGTGGTGCGGGGTGGCGCCGTCGTGGGGTGTGTTGTCGTGGGGCGTGTTTTCGTGCGGGTTCTGGTGGGTGCCGTTCTCGTGCGGGGTGTTCTGGCGGGGGCCGTTCTCGTGTGGGGCGCGCTCGTGGGGGCCGTTCTGGTGAGGGCCGCTTTGCTGCGGGGTGCGTTCGCGCGGGCCGGGACCGCTTTCGTGCGGCCGGGCGCCGGGAGCGCGCGTGTCGGGGCCATGCGTCCCGGGCCCGAACCCCCGGGCGGCGGGAGCGGGAGCATCCGGAGTCCGCGGACGGCCACCGCCGGGCAGTTCCCCGCCGGCACGCGGCCGGCCTGGTGCGTCGACGTGCGCGCCTGGGCTGCCGGGGGTCCCGGTCCAGCCCGAGCCGCCCCCGGTGCGCGGGGAACCCCCGCCGAGGCCGCCACCGGCCCCACCGCCGGGCGGCAGGCCACCGCCGCCCATCATCGGAGCGCCACCCTGAGACGGGACAGAGGCACCATCCCCACCCCGAGCCGCGGGGACGGCGGCCCCGGGCTCCCCGGTCCGCGAAGGGGCGGGAGCGGTCCCACTGGCCGCGGTGGACCCGTCAACCCGAGGCGGCGCGGCACTGCTGGGCGAGTCGGCCCCGGAGTGCGAGCTGTCCCCAGCCCGAGAGGACGAGCTGGCGTGCGAGGGAGTGTTGTCCCCGGCCCGGGAGGGAGTGTTGTCCCCGGAGTGCGAAGGGGTGTTGTCGCCAGCATGCGAAGGCGCGCTGTCGCCGCCGCGCGAGGGACTGCTGTCGCCGCCGCGCGAAGGCGCGCTGTCGCTGGCGTGTGAGGGTGTGCTGTCGCTGCCGCGTGTGGGCGAGGGGCTGTTGTCTCCAGCATGCGAAGGGGTGCTGTCGCTGCCACGTGAGGGGCTGCTGTCCCCGGCGCGCGAGGGCGTGCTGTCGCTGCCACGTGTCGGCGAAGGGTTGCCGTCGCCGGTGTGCGAAGGCGTGCTGTCGCTGCCACGTGTCGGCGAGGGGCTGCTGTCCCCGGCGTGCGAAGGGGTGCCGCCGCGAGCCGGCGACGGGCTGCCGTCGCCGGTGTGCGAGGGAGTGCTGTCCCCACCCTGCACCGCCGATGGGCTCGAATCGCCCGACCGAGTCGGCGAAGCGCTCGAATCGCCCGCTCGCGACGGAGAACCATCCGCGGCGCGCGAAGCAGAACCGTCCCCCGCGTGGGACGGCGAACCCTGCGGAGCCGACCCCTCACCCGCATGGGACGGCGAACCGTCGTCCGACCGGGCCGCCGATGGCGATCCCTCTCCGTCGCCGGTGTGGGATGGCGAACCGTCGCTCTCCGGGGTACTCGACCCGTCGCGGCTCGAACTCCGGCGGGACCCCGGATCCGTGTTCATCGGATCAGAACTCGGCGAATCCCCTCCGCCGCTCGAGGAAGAACCGGAGGAATCCCCGGCGGAACCGCCCTCCGGACCGTCCTCGCCGTGCGATCCGCCGTGCGCCCGGCCGTGGACCCCGCCTCCCTCCTTCGGGATCTTCCGGACGAACCCGCCCTCCTTGACCTTCAGCCCGTCCAGGCCGCTGACCTTGCCCAGCACCTTCCCGAAGACCTTCGCGATCTTCTCGAACAGGTCCACCAGCTTCGACAGCAGCGGCGACACTTTCCGGATCGTGTCCGTCAGCTTCTTGAGCAGCTCGCCGATCTTCTTGCCCCACTTGGCGATCGCCGCCGACGCCTGGGCGACCACCACCGGTGTCCCGAAGCCGAGGGAGAAGACTTCCTCCATCACCCACGCGATGAGCTTGCCCACCAGGTCCGCGATCAGCTGCCGCACGGTCTCGCGCACGAACGACACGACCTGGCCCATGATCATGGTGACCGTGCTGATCGCACCCGCCACTGTCGCCGCGCCCGAGAGTGCGTCCGAGTGCTCTGCGGCGAACGCGCGGTACGCGTCCGCGCCCGCTCCCGTCCAGCCCGTCGTGCCGTTCTTGACCGCGTTGTCGAAGTCCGTTTTCCGCTCGCCCAGCGCCTTCGAGACGTTGCCCCAGGTGTCCGCATAGGACTGGATCACCGGCGGGTTGCCCGCCACCGAATCCAGCATGTCCTTCAGCGGCTGTACGTGTTCCATCAGGAACGACGCCACCGATGACATCAGGTACCCGAACGGGTCGATCGCCGCGCCGGCGATCTCGCCCGCCAGCGACAGCACGCCCAGGCCGCCGGACACCCAGTCGCCGTCCTTGATGCCGTTGAACGCGTCCATCGACGACTCGGCGATGCCGATGCCGCCGGCCCAGCCGTAGTCGCCGTTGCCCGCCGTGAACGCGCCCGGCCCGTCCGGGTCCTTCTTGGCGTCCGCGACGAGCGGGTTCCCCTCCGGCATCACGCACCGCCCGCGGACTTGTTCAGGTCGTCGGCGACGCCCGTCTCGTACCGGCGGTAGGCCGCCGCGGCCTCGCGGACCTTGCCCGACACCGCCGTCATCGCCTGCACGGCATCCTTGAGTGCGTCGATCCCGTACTGCTCCACCGGGTCCAGCATCATCCGGAACGGCTGGCAGAGGATGCCGTACGCGTCGGTCGGCATGCTCACCTGGTTCGCCGCGTCGACGGCCTGCTGCAGCCCGTCACCGATGGCGTCGAGCTGCTTGGCGTGCGCCGTCAGGTCGGTGCTGAGTTCCACGTCCGTCATCGGTTTCCCCCTCAGGAAAGGATCGACCCGCCGAAGTCGTCGTCATCGTCGTCGGCCGGACGGCGGCGGCGCGGCGGCTGCGGCTGCTGCGGTGGCGCGGGCGGCGGGATGCGCGGTGGCTCGTCGGTCTCCTCCGGCAGGAACCGGCGGACGCGGTCGGGCTCCGGGAACGCCGGCTCGGCCTCGGGCGGCGGCGCCGGGAACGTGCTCTGCGCCTCGCGGACGATCTCCGCCGCGGCCTGGTCGCCGGTGCCGGTGGTTTCGGTCATGGCCTGCTGCAGCAGCTCGGGGATCCGCGCCTGCGCCCGCTGCACCAGCTGCATCACCTGCGCCGACACCTCGGCCATCCGCTTGCCGGCCGCGGTTTCGGCGATGACGAGGTTCTTCAGCAGGCCGCGCGAATCGATCGTCACCTGGACAGTGCCGTCCTTCGACCGCTCGGTGACCGTCTGGCCCTGCATGCGCTCGGCCAGCGCCTGGTATCGGGCGGCGTTCTCCTCGAGCCGCTTGGTCCAGTTGTCGATCATCGCGTCGCTGGCGTCGATGCTGTCCGGCATCCCGGCCCCCTTCCCTCCACCCACACAGACGGAGCCGGGACGCCGACGGTTCCCGAATCACGTCAAAGGCCACCATAGGGGGACCCGGAGATCTCCTACAGTGGCCTTTGCCGAGACGAGATGTCAGAGGTTGCCGCGGCGCTCCTGCTCACGCTCGATCGCCTCGAACAGCGCCTTGAAGTTGCCCTTGCCGAAGCCGAGCGAGCCGTGGCGCTCGATCAGCTCGTAGAACACGGTCGGGCGGTCGCCGATCGGCTTGGTGAAGATCTGCAGCAGGTAGCCGTCCTCGTCGCGGTCGACCAGGATGCTGTGCTCCTTGAGCGTCTCGATCGGCACGCGGACGTTGCCGATCCGGGCGCGCAGCTCCGGGTCGTCGTAGTAGGAGTCCGGGG
>NZ_JBSGJD010000215.1:0-17114 GCF_053605405.1 Amycolatopsis sp. NPDC003861 | reverse complement strand
GGTAAGGCGGGTTAGAACCCGCCTTACCACTCACGAGGCCTGGGGCCCGGGTCGATCAGGAGGTGCTGCAGCTGACGCTCGGCCAGTTCCAGTTGCCGTTCGCCATGATGGTGACGCCCCAGTTGTCGCCGTTGCCGTTCGGTTTCGCGATCAGCACCTGGCTGCTCGGCCAGGTGGCGTTGATGTTCCAGGTGGCGCTGATCCGCGCGGGGCTGGGCACGTTCATCGTGACCGTCCACGAGGAGGAGCCGCTGACCGAGACGTTGAGGTTGTACCGGTCACCCCACCGCTGCCCCGCCGAAAGCGTGGCGGTGCAGTTGCCCCCGCCCGGTGTCGTGGTCGTGGTGGTCGGGGTCGTCGTCGTGGTGTCCGTCGGGGTGGTCGTGGGTGTCGTCGGGGTCGTCGTCGGGCCGGGACCGGCGGCGTTGAGGGCGTTCAGCACCGAGGTGTAGGCCGCCTTCTTGTTGCCGTTGCCGTCGAACAGCAGCGGGCTTTCGTTGGACCGCCACGAATCGCTGTCCCGCACGCCCCACACGGTGATGCCGACGCAGCGCGCGACGTTCATGCACGCCTGGGTCAGCGCCGAGTACTGCCCGGTGTTCGAGTTCGTGACGTCGACCTCGGTCAGCGCGACGTCGACGCCGAGCGCCGCGAAGCTGGAGATCGTCTGCTGGAAGTTGCCCGGCACCGAGCTGCCGCCGGTGAAGTGGGCCTGCAGGCCCACGCAGTCGATCGGCACGCCGCGGGACTTGAAGTCCTGCACCATCCGGTAGACGCCCTGGGTCTTGCCGTAGCTCCAGTTGTCGATGTTGTAGTCGTTGTAGCAGAGCTTGGTCGACGGGTCGGCCGCGCGCGCGGTCCGGAAGGCGACCTCGATCCAGTCGTTGCCGGTGCTCTGCAGGTTCGACGACCGGCGGCTGCCGTCCTCGTTGAACGCCTCGTTGACGACGTCCCAGTAGGCGAGCTTGCCCTGGTAGTGGGCCATCACCTTCTGGATATGGTTGATCATCGCGTTGCGGAGGTTGCTGCCGCCCATGTTCTGCATCCAGCCCGGTTGCTGCGCGTGCCAGGCGAGGGTGTGGCCGCGGACCTTCGAGCCGTGGCTGACCGCCCAGTTGTAGATCTGGTCGCCCGCCGAGAAGTTGAACTGGTTCTGGTTCGGCTCGGTCGCGTCCGGCTTCATCTCGTTCTCGGCCGTCACCATGTTGAACTCGCGGGCCGCGATGGTGGTGTAGGCCGAGTTGCCGAGCCGGCTGCCGGCGATCGCCGTGCCGAAGTACCGGCCGGACTGCGCGGCCGCGGCGCCCAGCGTGCTGGCCGCGGCGTCCGCGCCGGGCGCGGTCACCAGAACGGTTGCGGTCGCGGCGACACTCGCCACGCCCGCCAGCACTCGCGTGGTCGTCGACCGCCACCAGCGCCTGCGGCGCAGGTCCGACGAACTTTCCGCCATCCGTGGTCTCCTTCGGTGAAGTTCCCCCGTTGCCAGCAGCAGAGCACGCCACCGAAGGGCCACGCAAAAAGTTTCGATCGACTTTCGACGCCACGCGTCTCGCCCCGGCTGAGACGGCGAAAGTTTCGGGCACCCCCGAAGCCGGTTTTGAGCTGGCGAAATCCGGTCGCCGGGTCCTGGTCCAGGCGCACAACCACGGTCGCCGCCGGACGTCTTTCAGGGAGTGATCATCGCAGCGATCCGGGAGGACGTGCCGCCGCGGGCCGGCGCGCGTCCTCCCGGCCGCCGGTGGCGGTGGCTGCTCCCGCTCGCGGTGTTCGCGCTGCTGGCCGAGATGGCGATCGCGATGGTCACCACGGCCGTCGAGCAGACCCCGACCATCGACGAGCCGGTCTACGTCGGCGCGGCGGTCTTTTCGCTGGAGCACGACAGCCTCCGGTACAACCCCGAGCACCCGCCGCTGGGGAAGCTCGTCATCGCGACCGGGCTCGCCTTCGCGGACGTGCACGTCGACGCCGGTTTCGCCGGCGACCAGACCCGGCTCGGCCGGTACGTGCTGTACGAGTCGGGCCACGACGCGGGCCGGCTGCTGCTGCTCGCCCGGTTGCCGGTCATCGTGCTGACGCTGCTCTTCGGGCTGGTCGTGTTCCTGTTCGCCCGCGATCTGGCCGGCCCGCCCGGCGGTGTCGTGGCGCTGGCGCTGTATGCGCTTTCTCCCGACCTGATCGCGCACGGGTCTTTGGCGACCCTCGACGTGCCGGTGGCCGGTTTTCTGGTGACGTCGGCCTGGCTGCTGTGGCGCGCCCGGAAGCGTCCCTGGCGCTATCTTCCGTTGGCGGGACTGGCCTTGGGCGCGGCGGTGGCCACGAAGATGAGTGCCCTGGCCGCGGTTCCGGTGGCGCTGCTCCTGGCCGCGCTGTCGGCTTGGTACGCCTATGGTCCACAACGGACAGTCAGGCGTCTGGGCGCCGGCGTGGTGGCGGCCTTCGGCGTCGGGCTGATCGCGATCGCCGTCGTGTGGATTTCGTACCTCGTCGTCGATCCGCAGCTGCGCTGGACACCGCCACCGGACCTGCCCGCGGTCGAAGGCCTGCGGTCGCTCGCCGATCTGCTGCCGCTGCCACAGCCGTACCTCGACGGCATGCGCGTCCAGTTCGGCTTCGAAGACCAGGTGTGGACGACCTTCCTGTTCGGCAGCGTGCACGCCGGTGCGCTGTGGTACTACCTCCCGGCCGCGCTGCTGGTGAAGACCCCGCTGGGCGCGCTGGCCCTCTGGACGGCCGGCGCCGTCGCGATGGTGGCGGTCCCCCGGCTGCGCCCGGCGGCACCGTACGTCCTGCTTCCCGCGGCCGTGCTGCTGGCCGCGGCGATGACGGGCAGCCGCGACCTCGGCGTCCGGTACGCGCTCTTCATGCCGATGTTCCTGGCCGTCGCAGCGGCCGGCGTGGTCACCGTCCGCCGCCGGTGGGCGCCGGTCGCCGTGGCCGCCCTGGTCGCGTTCACGGCGATCAGCTCGCTGCGGACGTTCCCCTACTACCTGCCGTACGCGAACGAGGCCTTCGGCGGCCCGGCCCGGACCCACCGGCAGCTGCACGACTCGAACGTCGACTGGGGCCAGGACCTGGGCCGGCTGGCCGAGCGCCTGAAACAGCGCTACCCGGGTGAACGGGTGTGGCTGGTCTACAAGGGCAGCGGCGTGCCGTCGTCCTACGGCATCGAGGCGGCCGACCCCCTGGCCGTGCCCCCGGACGCGGTGCACGGCCTGCTGGTGGTATCGGATTCGGCCATCGCCAAGGCGGACGACCGCCTGGGATTCCTGCTGCGCACGAGCACCCCGCTCGACGACGTCGGGCACTCGATCACGATCCACCGCCGACCGTGAGCCGCCCGCCGAGCGTCTCCGGCATGATGATCGGGTGTCCCGAAGAGAGCTCCGCCTCGGACAGGTCTGGCTGATCGGCGTTCCGCTCAACCTGCTGCTGGCCATCCCCTGCGCCTACCCGGTCGCGCTGGGGCTGTTCGCGGTGCAGATCCTCGCGGGTGAGCTCGGTCTGGCCGAGGTCGCGGCCGAGTCCGGCGAAGCGGGGATCAAGATCGTGATCGGCCTGGTCCTGTTCCTGTTCGCCGTGCTCGTGGTGTTCGGCTTGAACGCCTTGTTCGCCTTCCGGGCCCCTGGCCTCGGGGTGGCCCGCTATTGGCTCGCGGTGGCCCTGCTGATCGTCGTCCCCGACGTCCTCTACTGGACCGTCATCCGCTAGGGCGCGGGCGGCCACACCCTCCACTTCGGACACCGTGGCCCGGCCGCGGGCGATCAGGTACGCCACGATATGGGCGGCCCGCAAGCCACTCGACCGGCTGCGCGCCGGACGGGTCCGGGGCCGAGCTGTCCCCCGGCCCGGCGCGCTCACATGTTCATGATGGGCAGCTGAGCGTCCGTTCTCGCCAGCCTGGCGAGGAACTGCTCGGGGCGGTCGGTCACCGGACGCAGCGCCTCCACCGCTTTCGCCCGCTGTCCCAATCCCGACCACACCACCGCCACGGCGAGCCCCAGGCCGTTGGCCACGTGGGGGCAACGCTGTCTCGCCAGCCGCAAGGCGGCGAGGCACTCCTGCAGGGCCTCGTCGTGGCGTTCGGTGCGGCTCAGCGCCATCGCCCGGTTCGCCAGCAGCATCACCCGCACGATCGGCGTGTCCTCGGTCTCGAGCTGGCGCGCCATGAGCTCGGCCGCCGCCGCGAACTCGCTCGTGCGGAACGCGGCCGCCCAGCCGGTGCGGTCGCTCAGCTGGATCAGGTCGATGACGCGCCCCTCCTCCGGCCACTCCGCCCGGTAGCCGAGGCGGAAGCTCTGCCACCCGTCCGGCTCCAGCGCCGGGAGCAGCGGGCGGATGTCCGTCGCGCACTGCTCCGCGCTCGGCCGGCAGTGCAGGAACACCGGCCGCGGGTCGTGCACCAGCGCCGTGCCGTCGCGGTCGAACAGCCAGTTCCCGCGGTGGGCGTCGCCGTGCAGGACGTTGCGGGAGTGCATCTTGGCGAGCGTGGTGCCGATCGCGAAGCCGTCCGGTTCGAGCGGCTGCGCTTCGGTCACCCACAGGTGCCGGAACTCGCGGTAGTCCGTCACCACCGGCTGGGCCTCACAGGGAACCGGCACGCTCTCGGCGTACGAGCAGAGGAAGCGGATGCTCTCGCGCCGGCCCACCACGAGCGGGTAGCGCGGGCCGCCCTCTCCGGTCAGGCTCGACAGCGGCACCGCCGCGCACTCCCCGATCGACTCCACGACGTCCCGCGGCCACTGGTCGAGGGTGCGCTCGCGCGGGATCTCCTCGCGCAGGAGCACGATCTCGCCGCGCTCCACCAGTTCGCGCACCGGCAGCAGGTCGGTGCCGGTGACCTCGGTCGCCTCGACGGACGCCGCGCCGAGTTCGAGCAGGAACGTCACCGCCCCAGCATAGGATGGACGGCGTGGCCGAAACCGGGGAAAACGTGGCGCTGGTGACCCAGACCCTGGTCGCCAACGCCAGCAGCGTCCTGAGCCGTCCGGAAACCTTGAGCCTGCCGCTGTTCCTCGACCTCTGCGCGCTCTGCGAAGCGGTGGTGCTCCTCGACCGCCTGGAAGCGCTGGGCGCGGCGGACGACCACGTCAACGTCCTGGGCCGGCGGCTCGGCGAGGAAGGGCTCTACCGCACGTTCCGGCCGGCGCTGTCCCCCGAGGAGCTGCGGCGCGTCATGTTGCGGCTGCCGGACGAGCTCGCGAAACGCATCACCCTCGACGCCGGCGGCCCCGAGCACACCGCCGACGCGTCCGGCGCGCTGCCCGGCCTGGACTACACGACCGGGCTGAACAACCTCCTCGCCCAGGTCGACGCGCTCGGCGGGTACGCCAGCAGCCGTGACGGCTCGGTCAAGGAGCGGCTGTACCGCGGCAACGGCTACCTCATCGTGGCCGCCGCGCACGGCCTGGACTACTTCCCGGACTTCGACCGGGTGCCGTTCGTGGCGGGCACGCTGCAGAAGACCTACCGCTCGCTGCCGCGCCGGCTGTACGACGAGGTCAGCGAATCGCTCGACGAGCCGCTCAACGGCGGCGACCTCGTCGCCGAGTGGACGGCGATGTCGACCATCCCGATCCCGCCGATCAGCGCACTGGTGCTCTCGCGCGCGGCTTCGCTCGGCGACGTCCCGGAACAGTTGCTGCGCGTGCGCGACGAATTCCGCCGCTATCGGCGCTATTTCGGCGAATTCAAGGCCGATCTGCGCAACGCCGACACGATCCGGGAGCGCCGGAAGCTGCTGGCCAGGTACCAGGCCCTGCTGGCCGAAGCGAGCGGTCCCGACCGCGAAACCGTGTCACTGACCGAGATGCTGAACCTGACGGAGAAGGCCGTGAAGGCCGCGGCCGGCCCGGCACTGCCGACGAGCTACGGCGCCCTGCTGGTGACGCAGCCGGTGGACTGGATCCGCCGCTGGTGGCAGCGGCGCCCGCTGGCCATCCTGTTCCGGCTGGACAGCAAGCTGCCGCGGCTGTCGGAGTACCGGGACCTGGTCGGCAAGCTGTGGGGCGAGGAGGCGGGCCGGCTGCTGCTCGGCCAGGTCCCCGGCCACGGCGCCCGGCTGCGCGCCCTGATGGCCGACGCCGAACCGGCCTGACCACGGCCGGCGGGTGAAACTTTCAGCCGCGCCCGGGCTCCCGCCAGCGGTGACGCCGCTCCGGCCGTGAATTGCTTGCCAGAACCGGATTCCTTGCGAACGATGGTCACGGACCAGCCTGCGAACCGGCGGTTCCCCCCGCCCGGCGACGCCCCGGAGCACCCCGCCCATCGACTTCTGCGACGGAGATCCGATGTCCCTGCGCTTCCCCGGCCGGCGGAGACTGACCGCCGTGCCCCTGCTCGCGTTGGCCGCGGCCACGCTCGTCCCCATCGCGGAGGCGGCCCCCGCCCAGCCCGGCACCCTGCCGGTCTACCGCGACACCCACTACAGCTTCGCCGAACGGGCCGCCGACCTGGTCGCCCGCATGACGCTGCCCGAGAAGGTCCTGCAGCTGCGCACCAACAGCGCCCCCGCCATCCCGCGGCTCGGCGTCCAGCAGTACACCTACTGGAGCGAAGGCCAGCACGGCCTCAACACCCTCGGCGCGAACACCAACGCGGGCACGGTCACCGGCGGGGTGCACGCCACGAGCTTCCCGACCAACCTCGCCAGCACGATGTCCTGGGACCCGGACCTGATCCACCAGGAGACCACGGCGATCTCCGACGAGGCCCGCGGCATGCTGGACAAGTCGCTGTGGGGCGTCGGGCAGAACAACATCGGCCCGGACAAGAACAACTACGGCTCCCTGACCTACTGGGCCCCGACGGTCAACCTCGACCGCGACCCGCGGTGGGGCCGCACCGACGAAGGCTTCGGCGAGGACCCCTACCTGGTGGCGAAGATGGCCGGCGCGTTCGTCAACGGCTACCAGGGCCAGACGCCGTCCGGGAAGCCGGCGACACCGTACCTCAAGGTCGCCGCGACCGCCAAGCACTACGCGCTCAACGACGTCGAGAACGACCGGCACGCGGACTCCTCGGACACCACCGAGACCAACATCCGCGACTACTACACCCGGCAGTTCCGGCACCTGATCCAGGACGCGCACGTCGCCGGCCTGATGACGTCGTACAACGCGATCAACGGCACGCCGGCGCCGGCCGACACCTACACGGCGAACGCCATCGCCCAGCGCACCTACGGCTTCGACGGCTACATCACCTCCGACTGCGGCGCGGTCGGCGACGTCTACGCAGCGGGCAGCCACAACTGGGCGCCGCCCGGCTGGACCACGACCACCGCCGGGGCGGCGACGCAGTGGACGAACACCGCCACCGGCCAGAAGGTGTCCGGTGCCGCGGGCGGCCAGGCGTACGCCCTGCGCGCCGGCACGCAGCTCAACTGCACCGGCTCGGAAGCCACCGTGGCCAACATCCAGGAGGCCATCAAGGCCGGGGTGCTGTCCGAAGGCGTGCTCGACACCGCGCTGGTGCACGTGTTCACCATCCGCATGCAGACCGGCGAGTTCGACCCGCCGGACCGGGTGGCCTACACGAAGATCACCAAGGACGTCATCCAGAGCGCCGAGCACCAGGCGCTGGCCGCGAAGGTCGCCGCGAACTCGCTGGTCCTGCTGAGGAACGACCCGGTCGCCGGCGCGGGCGCGCCGCTGCTGCCCGCCGACCCGGCGAAGCTCGGCAGCGTGGTGGTCGTCGGCGATCTCGCCAACAAGGTCACCCTCGGCGGCTACTCCGGTGAGCCCGCGCTGCAGGTCAACGCCGTGCAGGGCATCACGACCGCGGTCAAGGCCGCCCGCCCGGACGCCACGGTCACGTTCGACGCGTGCGGCACGTCCACCGGCACGACCACGGCGGCGAGCTGCTCGGCGGCGACCCTGGCGGCGATGAAGACGGCCGATCTGGTCGTGGTGTTCGCCGGGACCGACGGGAACGTCGCCACCGAAGGCCGGGACCGCACCACCATCGCCATGCCCGGCAACTACGACTCGCTGATCGACCAGGTCAAGGCGGCCGGCAACCCGCGGACCGCGCTGGCCGTCCAGGCCGGCGGCGCCGTGTCGCTCGGCCACGCCGCCGGGATCCCGGGCGTCGTGTTCAGCTCGTACAACGGCGAAAGCCAGGGCACCGCGCTCGCCGACGTCCTGTTCGGCAAGCAGAACCCCAGCGGCCACCTGAACTTCACCTGGTACACCGACGACGCGCAGCTGCCGGCCATGAAGAACTACGGCCTGACGCCGTCGCAGACCGGCGGCCTCGGCCGCACCTACCAGTACTTCACCGGCACCCCGGCCTACCCGTTCGGCTACGGCCTCTCCTACACGAAGTTCGCCTACTCCCGCGTGCACGCCGACACCAAGTCCGTCGACGCCAACGGGCAGGTGACGGTGCACGCCGACGTCACGAACACCGGCACCACGCCCGGCGCCAGCGTCGCCCAGCTGTACGCGGCCACGGCGTTCGACGTCCCCGGTGTCGAACTGCCGCGCCAGCGCCTGGCCGGGTTCAAGAAGACGAACGTACTGGCGCCGGGCCAGACCCAGCACGTGACCTTCCCGGTGCGGATCAGCGATCTTTCCTTCTGGGACGAAGGAAAGCGCCGCGAAGTGGTGTACCCCGGCGCCTACCGGTTCGGCGTCGGCACCGACTCCGGCCACCTCGCCGGCACCGCCTCGGTCGCCGTCAAGGGCGCCCTGGCGCCGAAGACGAAGTACGTGACCGTGCAGCCCGGCCAGGTCGTGTTCACCCCGGGCCAGCGCCTCGACCTGACGGCGAAGAACCCGTGGATCGCCGACGTCACCGCTCAGGCCGACCAGCACACGCCGGCCGACCACGTCGTCGAGGCGGTGCACGACGACCAGTCGTTCGTCGACCTGTCCCGGGCCCGGATCGGGTACCGCAGCAGCGATCCGCGGGTCGCCCAGGTGAGCCGGACCGGCCGGGTGACCATGGTGGCGCCCGGCGTCGCGACGATCAGCGTCACGGTCGACGGCGTCACCGGCACCACGCCGGTGGTGGTCGAGCAGCCGTTCACGCTCAGCGCACCGGCGCAGGTGACGGCGGGGACGACGTACACCGCCGCCACCACCCTGCCCAACCCGGCGGGTGCCCGGCCGCTGCGTGACGTGGCCCTGACGCTCAGCGTGCCGGCCGGCTGGACCGCGAAGGCCACCTCGCCGTCCACCTTCGCCACCGTGCCCGCCGGGCAGACCGTCAGCACCGCCTGGGAGATCGCCGTGCCGGAGTCGGCGCAGCCCGGCAAGTTCGACGTCTCGGCGCAGGCCACGTTCACCTCGGCCAACGGCCGCGGCACGGCGGTGGACGCGACCACCGTGCTGCTGCCCCACCCGCCGTACCCGTCGCTGGCCGCGGCCCGCAACAACGTGGGCATCAGCGACGACGCCACCCCCGGCGCGGGCAACTTCGACGGCGGCAACGCCAGCTTCTCCGCGCAGGCACTGGCCGCGGCGACGCCCAGCCTGACACCGGGGGCGACGTTCACCCACAACGGGCTGACGTTCACCTGGCCGGACGCCCAGCCGGGCAGCCCGGACAACGTGGTCGCGGGCAGCTCGGCCGGCGGGCAGACCATCGCGCTCTCGGGCTCCGGGACCACGCTGGGCCTGATCGGCGCGGGCGACTACGGCAGCCCGAGCGGAACGGCGACGGTGACCTACACCGACGGGACGACCGAGTCCCACTCGGTGAGTTTCGCGGACTGGTGGTCCAACGCGGCCACCGGCGGCGACATCCTCACCACGCTGCCCTACCTCAACAACAGCAACGGACGGCTGGACCAGCGGGTGAGCCTGTACTACGCCCCGATCCCGCTGCAGCCGGGGAAGACGGTGCAGTACCTGACCCTGCCGGACGTCAGCGACGGCGCGAACATGGGCACCGCGGCGATGCACATCTTCTCCGTCGCCATCGGCTGACCGCCGTCGTGAGTGGTAATGAGGGTTAGAACCCTCATTACCACTCACGACGCGCTCAGCGGGTGCAGACGAAACTCGCGGCGCTGTCGGGAGCACCCGAGCGGTACCGGGGCCAGCCCGGGTAGGCGCACAGCGGCCGCGTGCGCTGGTGGGCCAGGTCGGTGACGACCTGGTCCACCGGCGCGCGGCCGGTGCCCGCCCACTGCTCGAGCGCCGTGAGCGAATCCCAGCCGGCCGCGAACGCCGGGGTCCCGAAGTTGGCGTGGTTGGCGCCGGGCACGACGTAGTACCGCAGGAACGCGTCGGTCACCCGCGGGCCCGCCACGGCACGGACCCGCGAGTAGTAGTCGCTCGTCGAGTACGGCGAGACCAGCTCGTCCGCGGCGCCGTGCAGCAGGATCAGCTTGCCGCCCGCGCGGGCGAACGGGCGCAGGTCCGCGTTGTTGCGGTCCTCGATCTTCGACAGGGCGCTGATCCGGGCGAGCCACTTGCCGGGGTGCCGGGGATCGATGTCCAGGGCGTTCTGCCCCGGATCGCGGGTGAGGAAGTACTTGACCCACTGGTCCCAGTACTGCATGCCGTAGCCGCTGGTCACCGGCATCGGGTCGGCCGGTGCGGTGGTGCCGAAGCCGAGGAACGGCGTCCGCATGTCCGCGCCGGCAAGGAACGGGAAGCCGGGGTACTGCGTTTCGCCGCTGGCGATCCGGTACGGCCACCGGAACGGCGACGACATGGCCGTCACCGCCCCGATCTGGGCGTCCGACAGGCACGCCGGGCCGGTGTCGGCCCCGCCCGGGCAGCGCAGCACGCGCGGATCGAAGCGGCAGCCCGGGTTCGAGACCACGCCGTCGGCGACACCGTCCCGGCTGTCACAGGCCCTGATGACGCTGTCGTAGAGAAGCTTCTGCTTCACCGGATCGGGAAAAGCGCCCGGCCGTGACAGGACCTGCGTGAGGTAGCCCAGGTCCAGGATCTCGGCCAGGTTGTTCCAGGCCGGGTAGGCGGAAATGACGCCGTCGAACGCGGCCGGCCACCGCTGGGCGACGACCAGCGCCTCCCGGCCGCCGGTCGACCCGCCGACGAAGAAGACTTCGGCAGGTGCCGCCGCGTAGGCGCGGTTGATGAGGAACAGGCTCGCGTCCCGCGTCTTCTTCAACGCGTCGCCGGCGGCGAAGTTGGTCAAGGCCTCGTCGTTCACGCCGAACGACCCGTCCAGGGACGGCGGGCGCGCCGGGTCCTGCTGGTGGCCGGAATCGTTCGCGAAGGTCGCATAGCCCCGGGCCAGCGGCGTCGGCCGGTCGGCGGGGCCGAACGGCACGTTGGCCGCCACGTCGGGGATGGTGCCGTTGTACCCGCCACCGCCGAACATCAGCGCCTTGTGGTTCCACGCACCGGGCAGGGCGACCCGCAGTTTGATGGCCGGCGCGGCCGGATCGACCGGGTACAGGTCGGCGTCGACCCGGCAGGCGGCACCCGCCACGGCGGCGGCCGTGACCAGCCCGCCGCTCGTGGGCAGGCTGATGACCGACGCCGGGATCCGCAGCCCGGCGAGCCCGGCGCACTCCGGCGCGGCCGGAGACGCCAGCGCGGGGCCGGGGACGCTCGCCGTCAGCGCCACGACGGCCGCCACCACCGTCTTCCTCATCGCGCGGCCGCCTGGTGCAGGTGCGCGCCCGGGACGGCGTCCGGATCGGCCCGGACCTCGGGCGGGTTCGTCTCGGGCAGGAACCACGCACTGACGAAGGTGATCAGCCCCATCAGCGTGATGTAGACGGCGACCGGCCAGGTGCTCCCGGCCTCCGCGATCAGCGCCGTCATCAGGAACGGCGTTCCCCCGCTGACGACGATCGCGGACAGCTGGTAGGCCAGCGACGCGCCCGAGTAGCGGACGTTCGGCGCGAAGAGCTCGCCGAGGAAGCTCGCGATCGGGCCGTAGGTGAGGCACTGGAACACGAAGCCCACCGCGACCGCGACGAAGATCAGCGGCAGCGACGCGGTCCCGACGAGCCCGAAGTACGGGAACGCCCAGACGGCCACGCCCAGCCCGCCGATCAGGATCAGCGGGCGGCGGCCCACCTTGTCCGAGAGGTGCCCGGACCACGGGATCGTCGCGAGCATCGCCGCGGAACTGAGCAGCACCACCGCGAGCAGCGAGTCGCGCTGGAGCTTGAGCGTGCCGGTGCCGTAGCTCAGCAGCCCGGAAATGCTGACGTAGAACAGGCTGTTGGTGGCCGACAGCAGCCCGCAGCCGAGCAGGATGGTGCCCCACTTGCTGCGCAGGACCTGGGCGAGCGGCGCCCGGACGACCGGGCCTTCCTGGTCCGCCACGGCTTCCTGCAGCTGCCGGAACTCCGGGGTGTCCTCCACTTTGGCCTGGATGTAGAGGACCACGCCGAACATCACGACGCTGAGCAGGAACGGGATCCGCCAGCCCCAGCTGAGGAAAGCCGCGTCCGGCATCAGGCCGCTGGCCGCGACGAAGATCAGGTTGGACAGGATGACGGCCACCGGCACGCTGGTCTGCCCGAACGTCCCGGCGAAGCCGCGCCGCTTGGGACTGGCCGATTCGGTGAGCAGCAGGACGATGCCGCCCCACTGCCCGCCGGCCGCGAGGCCCTGGACGAACCGCAGGATGACCAGCAGGGTCGGGGCGAGCGCGCCGACGCTGGCCGCGCTGGGCAGGCAGCCGATCAGGAAGGTCGCGGCCCCCATCAGCGCGAGGCAGGCGACGACCACCGGCTTGCGCCCGTACTTGTCGCCGAGGTGCCCGGCGAGCACGCCGCCGACCGGCCGGGCCACGAACCCGGCCCAGAACGTGCTGAAGGCCAGCAGGGTCCCGGTCAGCGCCGAGGAGTGCGGGAAGAACACCTTCGGGAACACCAGCGCGGCGGCGGTGCCGTAGAGGAAGAAGTCGTACCACTCGATCGAGCTGCCGATGAGCCCGGCGGCGAGCAGTTTGCGGAAGCCCCGGCGCGGGGCGGCGGGCACCCCGGTGCCGGACTGCCCTTCGGGCTGGGTGAGCGGAATGGCCATGGGTGCCGCCTTCGTCGAGGAGGTCAGGCAGGTGCTGGCGGTGATGGTAGGGCGCGGTTACGCTGCCGGCTGAGGTGTGGACCACCCACTCCTCCCGCCGCAGCGGTGGGTCTTTCGCCCACCCCGATGCCGAGGAGGGCGACCCCGTGACCAGTGCGGCGGAACCGCGCCGGCAGCGCGAACTGGCGTCGTTGTACGCCACCGTCAAGTCGCTCACCGCGCTGGGCGAGCTCGACGAGGTGCTGCAGTCGATCGTGCACCACGCCCACGACCTGATCGGCACCGACTTCACCTACCTGTCGCTGGTCGGCGCGGACGGCCGGCTGTCGGCCCGCGCGTCGGAAGGCACGATCTCCGCGGAGTTCCTCGCGGCGACCATCCCGGCCACGGTCGGGCTCGGCGGCAAGGTGCTGGCCTCCAAGAGCCCGCACTGGGTGCGCGACTACGCCACCTCGACGCGCATCCAGCACGACGCGAACTTCGATCGCCTGGTCGTCACCGAGGACCTGGTCGCGCTGCTCGGCGTGCCGCTGGTGATCCGCGGTGAAGCCGTCGGCGCGCTGTTCGCCGCGGACCGCTCCGAACGGTCGTTCCAAGCCGAGGAAATCGCGCTGCTGAACGCGTTCGCCGACCACGCCGCGGTCGCCCTCGACAACGCCCGGCTCTACGAGGAGAGCCGGACCGCGTTGCGGGAACTGCGGGTCGCCTACGGGAAGATCGAACGGGCGCAGGCGATCCACGAAGCCCTGACCGGCGTCGTGCTGGACGGCGGGACCCCGGCCGACGTCGCCCAGCACCTCGCCGACCAGCTCGGCGGCAGTGTCACGCTGCTCGGCCGGACCAGCAGTCCACTGAGGACGGACCTGGCCGGGGCGGTCGAGGACGCCCGCCGCACCGGCCGCTGCACGACGTCGCCCGGCGCCGACGGGACCGACCGCAGCGTGGCGGCCGTGCAGGCGGGCGACAGCTACCTCGGCGCGCTCGTGTGGAGCCGGCCGTCGGGCACCGGCGACGACACGGACCTGCGGACGCTCGAACGCGCCACGCACATCCTGGGGCTGCTCATCCTCAAGGAGCAGGCCGTCGCCGAGGCCGGCGAGCGGCTGAGCGGGGAGCTGCTGACCGAGCTCATGGTCGGCAGCCCCGGCATCGGCCCGGCCCAGCGCGCCCGCGCCCGGGCCCGCGCCATCGACGTCGACCGCCTGGACCTGGTCCTGGTCGCGGACTCCCCCGCGGTGCCGCCGGGCGACCTCGCGCGGCACCTGCACGACATCGCCCGGGACCGCGCCGGGCTGGCCGGCGAGCACTTCGGCCGGGCCACGATGATCCTGCCCGGTGCCGACGCCGAGGCCACCGTCGCGGACGTCCACACGAGACTGCGGCGGACGCTGGGCGGTCCGGTCGTCGTCGTCGGCGAACGCGCGAGCGGCCACGACTGGGCCCGGGCGCAGTCGCTGGCCGGCCGCTGCGGCGCCGTCATGCGCGCGCTCGGGCACACCGACGGCGGCGCCACCACGAGCCAGTACGCCTTGTACGCCATGGTGTTCGACCCCGAGCGGGCCGGCGAGCTCGACCGGTTCCTGGCCGGCTCGATCGGCGCGCTCCTGGAGTACGACCGGCGGCGGGGCACCGATCTGGTCGGCACGCTCAGCGCGTACTACGTCCACCGCGCCAACGTCGCGGCGACCGCCCGCGCGCTGCACCTGCACGCCAACACCCTGCTCAAGCGCCTGGACCGGGCCGCCGCGGTGCTCGGCTCCGACTGGCGCCACGAAAACGACCTGGAACTGCAGCTCGGCCTGCGGCTGCACCAGCTCCGGGCGGTCACGTCCTGAGCGGTCAGCCGACCCGCACCGAATCGCGCAGGGCGGTCTTCGAGATCTTGCCGGTGCCGGTCTTGGGCAACGCGGGCACGAACACGACTTCGTCGGGCAGCCACCACTTCGCGACCATCGGCGTGATGTGCTCGAGGAGCTCGTCGGCCGAGGTTTCGCCGCCCTCGCGCAGCACCACGTACGCCACCGGGCGTTCCATCCACCGCGGGTCCGGGCGGGCGATCACCGCCGCTTCGACGACGTCCGGGTGCGAAGTGATCGCGCTTTCGAGTTCGACCGAGGAGATCCACTCGCCACCGGACTTGATCAGGTCCTTCATCCGGTCCACCAGCCGCAGGTAGCCCTCGGCGTCGATGGTGGCCAGGTCGCCGGTGCGCAGCCAGCCGTCCGCGGTGAAGCTGCCGTCGGCGCCCACCCGGTAGTAGCCGCCCGCCACCCACGGGCCCGCGACCTGCAGCTCGCCGACGGCGTCGCCGTCCCGCGGCAGCTCCCGCCCGGTTTCGACGTCGACGATCCGGACGTTGACCAGCGGCAACGGCTGCCCCTGAGCGGCCCGCACCGCGACCTGGTCCGCCGCGGGCGCGTCCCGGTGCTGGGTGCGGGTGCCGCCGATGGCCCCGACCGGGCTGATCTCGGTCATCCCCCAGGAGTGCGTGATGGGCACCCCGATCGCGGCGCGGTAGGTCTCCGACAGCGCCGGCGGGACGGCCGACCCGCCGCCGAGCAGGAACCGCGTGGCGCTCAGGTCGTGGTCACGCAGCCCGGGCGCCATGCTCGTCCAGACCGTGGGGACGGCCCCGGCGACGGTGACGCGCTCGGCGGCCATCAGCCGCAGCAGGTGGCCGGGGTCCGCGGACGGGCCGGGCAGGACCAGCGCGGCTCCCGTCAGCATCGCGCCGTAGGGCAGGCCCCAGGCGTTGGCGTGGAACATGGGCACGATCGGCAGCACGACGTCGCTTTCGCCGAGGCCGATCAGGCCCGCGGCGAGCGTCCCCAGGCCGTGCAGGACCGTCGAGCGGTGGCTGTAGAGCACGCCCTTGGGCGGCCCGGTCGTCCCGGAGGTGTAACAGAGCCCGGACGCGAGGTGCTCGTCGGCGAGGGTGAAGGAGTCCTCGAACGAGCCGGTGACCGGCGCGGCCGCGGCGACCAGGTCGTCGTAGTGCCGGATGCGGGGATCGTCCGGGATCGGCTCGCCGCTGTCGTCCGGCAGCACGATCCAGTGGCGGACCCGCGGCAGGCGGCCGGCGCTCGGCCAGATCCGCGGCAGCAGCGCGCGGTCGACGAACAGGACGTCGTCCTCGGCGTGCTCGACGATGTACTCGAGGTGCTCCGCCGGCAGCCGGATGTTGATCGGGTGCAGCACCCGCTTGGTCACCGGCACGGCCAGGTAGAGCTCGAGGTGCCGGCGGTGGTTGCTCGCGAAGGTCGCGACCCGCGCGCCGGGCGGGACGCCGAGGGCGTCCAGCGCGGCGGCGAGGCGCCGGGTCCCGACGGCGACCTCGGCGTAGGTGAGCCGCTCGCCCCCGGCCGTGACGACTTCCTTGTGCGCGAAGAGCCGCTCGGCACGCTCCAGGATGTGGGCGATGGTGAGCGGCCGTGGCTGCATCAGCCCGTCCATGGCGCCTCTTCCGGTCCGGTGGCCTGGTCGCGAGTGACTTTAAGAGCGTTCCCGGCCGCGGCAGAGGTGCGAACCGCCCACTCGTCGGGGGTCCCCGGTGGTGATCACCTCCACGCCGGCGGGCCGTTGCCCACCCCGGGCAGCGATGGCGGGATTTTCGGGCAGGCGGGTTCCGGGACCGCCGCCGCAGGAGACGGCGCTGCTAATTTTGCCTGAAGGCCCGACGAAAAGAAGGTCAACAAGTGGCAAACCCGCTGGTGGCTGAGACCAAGGACTCGACGAAGGCGTACTCGGGCATTTCGCTGCTGGAGTCGGCGAACGACCTGAAGTCGGCCATCGAAAGCGGGGACTGGGCCTCGGTCGCCCTCGGGGCCGTCGGGACGGCGCTGGACGCGCTCTCGATGGCAATGGACCCCTTCGGGGCGATCCTCGCCGCCGGGGTCGGCTGGCTGATCGAACACGTCGGACCGCTCAAGGAAGCCCTCAACGGCCTCACCGGCAACGCCGACGAAATCGCCGCGCAGTCGGAGACCTGGAAGAACATCGCGGCCGAACTGGGCAGCATCGGCACCGACCTGACCGGCATGGTCACCACCGACATCTCGTCCTGGACCGGCGCCGCCGCCGACACCTACCGGCAACGCGCCCAAGACACCGTCACGCTCCTGGAGACCGCGCAGAAAGGCTGCGAAGGCG
>NZ_JBSGJD010000214.1:0-17134 GCF_053605405.1 Amycolatopsis sp. NPDC003861 | reverse complement strand
CCCATGCCGGAGCCGCGGCCGCCGCCGAGGGCGCGTTCGCCTGCCGCGCCCGCCCCGCTCCCGCCGCCTGCGCCCGATCCGGTGCCTCCCCGGCCGGTGGAGTCAAGGAGCCGGCCGCCGGCGTTCCCGCTGTTCGGGCCGCGGCCACCGCCGGTGCCGGAATTGGGGTCGTTGGGGTTCGGGAAGTTCGGGCCGTAGTTCTGGCCACCCCCGGTGTTGGTGGGGTAGAAGTCCACCCCACCGGTGTTCGGCGGCGTCTTCCCGGGCTGGTCGGTGGTCTGCCCCGGCCGCGTCGGCACGTTCGGGCGGCCGGTGCCGGTGGTGTGGGTGTCGTCGCCGCCGGTTCCCCCGGTGCCGCCCGTTCCTCCGGTGCCCCCGGTGCCGCCGGTCCCTCCGGTTCCGCCCGTGCCTCCGGTGCCACCCGTGCCACCGTTCCCGCCGGGCTTGTCCCCGCCGCCGGTCTGCCCGGGATCGAAGCCGGTGGTCGAGGTGTGGTCGTCGCTGCCGGGATCCCCGTGACCGATATTGCGCGGCGGCGTCTCCGGCGGCGGCTTGATCTGCCCCGGCCCGTCGGGCGTGTTGACCGAGATGGCGGCACCGTCGGACTCGAGCACGCCGTAGTCGGTCGGCAGCGCGGCCCGGGTGCTGTCGGTGGCGTTGCTGTACTGGTCCATCACGCGGACGTTGGTCTCGTTCGCCGCGTTGTACCGCGCCATGCCCTCTTGGTAGTTGTCGATGTCGTCCTTGGCCATGAACGGCCCGGCGATCGGAATGGCGGCCTTGAGCCCGGTGGTCCAGGGGTTCGGCTTGTCCGGCTTCGGCGGCACCTCGACGACGGTGTTGCTGGAGTTTTCGAAGACGGCCGCCTGCGTGTTGACCGAAGCCCTGGTCGCGTCCAATGGCTGCGAACTGTCGAAGAAGGCCCGCTCCATCGGCCCGGCACCCGCGTTCGCGGCCTCCGAGGCATCCCCGCTCCACGAGTTCACCATGCGCGACTGGAGCGCCTTGATGCTCGCGCCGCGTTCCATGTACGCGTCGGACAGCTCCTGCACGGTTTGCGCCATCTGCTGCAGGGCAGTGGTGTCGCCTTGTCTGAAGTTGTCGTAGATCTGCTTGCCGTCCACTCGTCAAGCCCCCTTGAGTGTCTTGATCATCGCCGCGGCGATCCGGGCGGCAGTGCCGCAGGAGTCGTCCTGGCCTTGGTAGCCCTGCGCGTACACGTCGACCGCGAGGTCGTCGGCGATGCCGACGCCGAGGCCACAGCTACCCATCGACCGCATGTCCGTCAGGTCGTAGTAGACCGCCGGATAGCCGTCGACGTCCGGAGCGTGGTCGAGGAATCTGATGAACGTCCGCTGCCGGTACCCGGCGTAGATGCCGGCCAGTCCACCCGCACCACGGTCGCGATTGGCGGTGCCGACGGTCAGCAGTACGCCGATGCCTTCACCCTTGATCTTCCACGAGCAGGACGGCCCGGCCTTCGTCTTGGAATCGTTGCCCGCCGGCCGGGTCTCACCCGGCGCGGGGAGACGCAACGGGGTGAGCACGTCCGCGGGAACCAGCCCGCACGGATCGGCGGCGTACTTGCTCACGTCGAGCGGATCGGCCACTTTCGGCACGTCGGGATCCGCCGCGGGCGAGCCCGTCGACGCGGGGCCGGTGGACGAGGGTGACGCGGTGCCGTCCTTGGGTGTGGTGCAGGCGGCCGCCGCACCTGCCACGAGAGCCGTGAGAACGGCGAGGACACCCAGTCTGCTTCGGAACAAGATCGGTTCGCCTATGCCTTGAAGGTGTCGGACAGGTCCTGGTCGGTCACCACGGTCTTCGACTGGGCTTCCTTGAGCTTCTTGACGTACTCCTGCGCGTACTTGCGCATCGATTGGTTCTGCCGGTAGAGGGCGGAGACCGAATCGAAGGTGCTCGAGGAATAGCCGTCGCTCACCGCATCCTTGCCGGGTGCCGCCTCGCCGCTGGTGCCCATAAGGCCCCGGATCTTTTCGCCGTCGTCGACGATCTTGTCCAGCAGGTCCTCCCACTGGCCGATCACCGCGGCGAGCTCCTCGGGGTCCATCTTGAACTGGCCGCCCTTGCCGCCGCCGCCGTAGACGCGGCCCGGGGTGTCGAAGACGTCGCCCCACAGCGCTCTTGCCGCCGCGCCCGCCTCACCGATGATCACCGCACACCTTCCCCTCAGCTCACCCACCGTGATGGGGCAAACCTTAGCCAACCGTCTCACTTCGTGTCAGCGAATCGCCGCAACGTTCGGACGGTGGGGGCAACCGGGCGGTTCCCTGCACTCCGGGTCACAGTACGTACGTACGGATTGCGAACTCCCGGTCCGCGGTGCCAGGATTTCAGGATGCCACGCGTAAGCCAGGATCACCTCGACGCACGCCGGCGCCAGATCCTCGACGGCTCGCGCGTCTGCTTCGCGCGCTACGGCTACGAAGGTGCCACAGTCCGGCGCCTGGAGGAAGCCACCGGTCTCTCGCGCGGGGCCATCTTCCACCACTTCCGCGACAAGGAGTCGCTCTTCCTCGCCCTCGCCGAGGACGACGCGCTGCGGATGGCCGACGTCGTCGCCGAACAGGGCCTCGTCCAGGTCATGCGGGACCTGCTCGCCGGGGGCGACCACCCCGCCGACTGGCTCGGGACGCGCCTGGAGGTGAGCCGGCGGCTGCGCACCGATCCCGAGTTCCGCGGCCGGTGGGCCGAACGGTCCGAGCAGCTCACCACCGCCACCCGGCTGCGCCTGCTGCGCCAGCGCGAGGCCGGGAACCTGCGGGACGACGTCGACGTCGACGTCCTCACCGCCTTCCTCGAGCTCGTCCTCGAAGGACTCGTCTCGCACCTGGCCATGGGCCTGCCCGCCGCCGGGCTCGGGCCGGTGCTGGACCTCGTCGAAGAAACCGTGCGCCGGCACCGCCCGAGCCGGGGATGAGCGCTCCGACACACCCGGTACGCGAGCGGCGAGCGCGAAAGACACGTTAAGATTGTCGCAATAACCGCAGTACACGCCGATTTCCCGCTAGGAGTGACCGTTTCGTGCGCGCAGCGCAGTCACCCGGTGACAGTACCGGGCCGGGTGACCGACCCGGCTGTCCGATAGGTTCATCCCCCGCCACCGAGGCGGGTGCGGAATGATCCAGATCCTTCTCGCCGTCTCCGGCGTCCTCCTGTTCGTGCTGCTGACGATCGGCACCGGGCTCGCCGTCGCGGCCGAGTTCTCGCTGACCGCCCTGGAACGCAGCACCGTCGAGGCCAACGTCCGCCAGGTCGGCGACCGCCGCGCGCTGACCGTCCAGAAGGCCCACCGGACGCTGTCCTTCCAGCTCTCCGGCGCCCAGGTCGCGATCACGCTGACCACGCTGATCACCGGGTACCTGGCCGAGCCGCTGATCGGCGAGCTCGTCCGGCCGCTGCTGACCGGCCTCGGGCTGCCCGCCGGGTTCGCCGGCGGCGCGTCGATCGTGCTCGCGCTGATCATCGCCACGTCGCTGTCGATGATCCTCGGCGAGATGCTCCCGAAGAACCTGGCGATCGCCCGGCCGCTGCCGACCGCCCGCGCGGTCGCCGGCTACCACTCGCGGTTCTCCTCGCTCTTCCGCTGGCTCATCACGCTGATGAACAACAGCGCGAACTTCCTCGTGCGGAAGTTCGGCGTCGAACCGCAGGAAGAGCTGAGGTCCGCGCGCTCGCCGCAGGAACTGGGCTCGATCGTGCGCTCCAGCGCCGAAAGCGGCACGCTCGACACCTCCACCGCCGAGCTGCTCGACCGCTCGCTGCGGTTCGGCGAGCGCACCGCGGAGGAGCTGATGACCCCGCGCGTGCAGCTCGAATCGCTCGCCGTCGACGACACCGTGGAAGACCTCATCGAGATCTCCCGCCGCACCGGCTTCTCCCGGTTCCCGGTGCACGCCGAGGACCTCGACGACGTCCGCGGCGCCGTGCATGTCAAGCAGGCCTTCGCCGTGCCCGCGGCGGACCGGGCGGCCGTGCCGATCGGCTCGGTCATGCGGCCGGTGCCGACCGTGCCGGAGTCCCTGCCCGGCGACGACCTGCTGCTGCGCCTGCGCGACTCGCGCTTCCAGCTCGCCATCGTCGTCGACGAGTACGGCGGCACGGCCGGGCTGGTGACCCTGGAGGACGTCGTCGAGGAGATCATCGGCGACGTCCGCGACGAGCACGACGAGCGCGAAGCACCGGCCTCCCAGCAGGTCGGCGCGGACAGCTGGCTGGTCTCCGGGCAGCTGCGCGCGGACGAGGTCACCGGTGTCACCGGGTTCCGGATGCCGGACGGCGACTACGAGACCATCGCCGGGCTGATCCTCGAACGGCTGGGCAAGATCCCCGCCGAGGGGGACGCCACCGAGGTCGACGGCTGGCTGCTCACCGTGACCACGATGGACAAGCGCCGGATCGCCGAGGTCGAGGTCGCCCCGGTCCGCGCACCGGCCCCGCAAGCGGAGGTGGCGTCGTGAGCGACTGGCTGAACATCGCCCTCGTCGTCGTCCTGCTGCTGGCCAACGCCTTCTTCGTCGGCGCGGAGTTCACGCTGATCTCCTCCCGGCGCGACCGGCTCGAAGCCTTGCTGGAACAGGGCAAGACCCGCGCGCGGATCGTCATCAACGCGAGCAGGCACGTCTCGCTGATGCTCGCCGGCGCGCAGCTGGGCATCACCATCTGCTCGCTGCTGCTGGGCCGCGTCGGCGAGCCCGCGATCGCGCACCGGCTGGCGGCGGGCTTCGACGCCCTCGGCCTGCCCGAGGCGCTGCTGCACCCGATCTCGTTCGCGATCGCGCTGGCGTTCATCACCGTGGCGCACGTGCTGATCGGCGAGATGGTGCCGAAGAACCTCGCGATCGCCGAGCCCGAGCGGCTCGCGCTGTGGCTGGTGCCGGCGCACGTCGCGTGGGTGAAGCTGGCCAACCCGTTCATCTGGCTGCTGAACTTCGTGGCCAACTCGCTGCTGCGCGCGTTCCGCGTCGAGCCGAAGGACGAGCTGGAGACGGCCTACACCTCCGACGAGCTGGCCGAGCTGCTCAGCGAGTCGCGCCGCGAAGGCCTGCTCGACCAGTCCGAGCACCAGCGGCTCGCCCAGACGCTGTCGTCGGTGCAGAAGACGGTGGCCGACGTGCTGGTGCCGACCGCCGAGCTGACCACGCTCCCCTGCGGCCCGACCGTCGGCGAGGTCGAGCGGGCGGTGTCGTCCACCGGCTTCTCGCGGTTCCCGGTGTGCACCGACGACGGGCGCCTGACCGGCTACATCCACGTCAAGGACATCCTCGACCTGGCCGGGCAGGACCCGGGCACGACGGTGCCGTCCTCGAAGACGCGCGCGCTGACCGAACTGCGCGCCGACGCCCGGCTCGACGTCGCGCTGTCGGCCATGCGCAAAGAGCGCAGCCACCTCGCGCGGGCGCTGGACGAGAACGGGAACGCCGTCGGCGTCGTGGCGCTGGAGGACCTGGTCGAGGAGTACGTGGGCACGGTGCGCGACGGCACCCACGTGAGCGCATGACCGAAGTACTCGCCGAGGCGGACTGGCTGGCCCGGGAGGCGGCGCACGTCGCGCGGATGCGCCGCTGGACCGGCCCGCACCAGGAGCGGCGGGCGCGCGGCGAGAAGCACCCGGTGCTGGACTTCCTCTTCACGTACTACTCGTACCGGCCGTCCCACCTCGAGCGGTGGCAGCCCGGGCCCGGCGTCGCGCTCGCCGGGCCCGCGGCGCGGCGCTTCCTGGACCGCAAGGGGTACGTCGCCACGCCCGAGGGCGTCCTGCTCGACCCGGCGGGCTTCGGCGAGGGCAAGGTCCGGACGACCGAGTTCGTCCTCGGCCTGCTGACCGCGACGGCGTCCCGCGCGCCCCGGCTGAGCTGCTTCGGCCTGCACGAGTGGGCGATGGTGTACCGCGAGCCCGCGGATTCGGTGCGGCACAACCAGGTGCCGCTGCGGCTCGGCTCGGCGGGCACCGACGCGGTCGTGGAGTCCCTGGACATCCGGTGCGGGCACTTCGACGCGTTCCGCTTCTTCACCGGCCCGGCGCGGCCGTTGAACGAGCTGGCGCCGTCGCGGGAGACGCAGATCGCACTCGAGCAGCCGGGGTGCCTGCACGCGAACATGGATCTGTTCAAATGGGCGTACAAGCTCGACCCGTTCGTGCCGGCGGAGCTGGTGGCGGATTGTTTCGAACTGGCGGTCGAAATCCGGACGCTCGACATGCGGGCGAGCCCGTACGACCTGGGTTCGTTCGGCTACCCGCCGGTGCGGATCGAGACGGCCGCGGGCCGGGCGGAGTACGCCCGGACCCAAGGGGAGTTCGCCCGCCGGGCGGCGCCGCTGCGTCATCGCCTGATTGCGCATTGCCATCGCCTGGTCAGCGCAGCACCCTGAGCGCGGCCCACTGTGAGTCAGATTATTCTCTCACCGATACTCACCTGTTAGGGTGATAACGGTTTGATTGCATAGCAGCGCGTGCTTGGCATGCGCTCACCCCGAAAGGATGACGGATGGGGCGACACTACCGGGACGAGGAGCCGGTGCCGCACCCTCAGGACCGCACGCCACGCGTGCCCGCCGAGGGCCGCAGCGAGGCCTCCGGCGCCTTCCGCACCCCGGGGCGCAGCTCCATCTCGGACGCCTTCGGCATCGCCCGGGTGCCGGGCGAATCGTCCGGTTCGGTGTTCTTCACGGAAGGGGCGCAGGCGCCCGGCTTCCCGCCCGCGCCCGACGGCCCGGCCACTCGCCGGGGTGAGACCTCGGGGGCGTACCCGGCCGCTTCGGGATCCCACCCGGTCACCCGCCGGGGAGAGGCTTCGGGCTCGTACCCGGTCGCCGGCGGCGATTCCGCCGTGACGCGCGCGCCTCGCCGGAGTGAAGCTTCCGGGGCTCACCCGGTGACGAGCAGCGAGATCACGACGACCATCGCCACCCGCCGCGGTGAAACCTCCGGCGCCTACCCGGTCACCAACGGCGAAGCCGCCTCGCGCTCGCGCCGCGGTGAAACCTCCGGCGCTTACCCGGTCGCCCACCCCGAGACCACGCGCCGCGGCGAGGCCTCGGGTTCCTACCCCGCCGCCGAGAGCGCGACTCGTTCGCAGCGCCGTGGCGAGGCCACCGGCGCGGCCGAGAGCGCCACCCGCGCACCCCGCCGCGGCGAGGCGGCCGGCGCCCACCCGGTCACCGACACCACCCGCACCCGCCGCGGTGAAGCCTCCGGCGCCTACCCGGTCACGAACGGCAAAGCCGCCTCGCGCTCGCGCCTCGGTGAAGCCTCCGACGCCCACCCGGTCACCAACGGCGAAGCCACCGGCACCACTCCCCGCACCCGCCGCGGCGAGACCACCGGCGCCCACCCGGTCACCGACGGCGAAGCCGCCGAAACCACCTCGCGCTCCCGCCGCAAGGACCGCGGCGCCCCGGTCCCGGACCGCGTCGAGACGCCCGGCTCCGGCAGGTCCACCCGCGCGTCCCGCCGGGCCGAAGCCACCGGTGCGCACCCCGTCACCCCCGTCGGCGAAGGGACTTCCCCGCGGTCCCGCCGCCGGGGCGGCAAAGCCCCCGCGGAATCCGCCGCCGAGCGGACCGAGGTCATCACCCCGCCGGACGAGGACGTCGCCACCCGGCCCGAAGACACCGGCACCGGCACCGGGCCGCAGACCCCGGGCCGCGGCGAGCGCACCGACTCCACCGGTCCCCAGCGCGCCGGCCGCGAGGACAGCACCGGGCCGAACCGGACTCCGCGCAGCGAAGGCACCGGCTCGCACCGGATCGTCGGCAAGAGCGACGCCACCGGGTCGCACCGGATCGTCGGGAAGAAGGCTCCGCGCCGCCGGATCGCCGGCTGGCCGATCGCCTGCCTGGTGCTCGCCGTCCTCATCGGGCTCGGCGTCGTCGGCTGGAACTGGGCCGACAACGAGCTGAACAGCCGGGCCGAGGCGCAGGCCGCCAGCTGTGACGGCGGCACCACGCACATGCGGGTCGTCGTCACGCCGAGCGTGCAGAAGCCCGTGGCCGCCGCGGCCGACCGGTGGAACCAGGCCGCCACCGTCGTGCACGGGCAGTGCGTGCACGTCATGATCGAGGCCAAGCCGTCGGCGCAGGTGCTCGACGCGCTGGTCGGCCGGGCCAAGCTGGACTCCATCGGCGGGCTGCCGGCCGCCTGGCTGCCCGAATCGTCGTACTGGGTCAGCGAGCTCACCACCAAGAAGCCCGAGATGATCGGCTCGCCCGCCCAGTCGGTGGCGAACGCGCGCTCGGCGGACTACCCCTTCATCGGGCTCGCCGGCCCGGGTGTCGACGACACCGCGCTGCGCGCCGCCCAGACGTTCCGCGAGTACCTGGAGCAGCCGGCCCAGCAGGCCGACTTCGCCGCGGCGGGCATCAAGTCCACCTAGGCGCTAGACCCGCGTGCCGTTGTCGAGCTCGGCCACCACGGCGAGGTCGTCGTCGGCCAGCTCGAAGTCGAAGATGCCGAAGTTCTCCCGGGTCCGGGTCGTGGTGGCCGACGCCGCCACCGCGACCGTGCCGGTCTGCAGGTGCCAGCGGAGCACGATCTGGGCCGGGGTCTTGCCGTACTTGGCGGCGAGCGCGGTGACCGTCTCGTCGGACAGCAGCGCCGCGTTCGCGGCCGGGCTGGCCGCGGCCGTCACGATGCCGCGCTCGGCGTGGAACTCGCGCAGCGGCACCTGCTGCAGCCACGGGTGCAGCTCGACCTGATTCACCGACGGCACCGCGCCGGTCGCGTCGATCAGCCGGCGCAGCTCGGCGACCCCGAAGCCGGCGACGCCGATCGCGCGGGCCCGGCCGTCGGCGCGCAGCCGGCTCAGCGCGCGCCAGGTGTCGGTGAACGCGCCCTTGGTGCCCTCCAGCAGGCAGAGATCGGCCCGCTCGAGCTGCAGCGCCGCCAGCGCCTGGTCGGCCGCCCGGCGGGCGTTGTCGTAGCCCTGGGCGGGCACGTGCACGCTGACGAACAGGTCCTCGCGGGGCACTTCGGCCGCGGCGAGCACCGCGCCCACCGCCGCCTCGCTGCCCGGCGTCGTGTCGATGCCGCGGTAACCGGTGTCGAGGGCGATGCGGACGGCCCGGCCGATTTCGGACGGCGACAGGCCGGCGACGCCGAACAGCAGCTGGGGGATGCGGACTCCGACGGACAGGGCGAGCGAAGGCGGGACGGCCATCAACCGGTGATCCTCACTTCGGATGCTGCGCGGACCCCCATCATCCCACCCGGGCGGCCCGCTCGCGCAGGTACGCCGCCGTCGCGCTGTCGGCCGGGAAGAACGACTCGATCACCAGTTCCGCCACGGTGACGTCCAGCGGGGTGCCGAACGTGGCCACGGTGGAGAAGAACGTCAGGTCGACGCCGTCGTGGCGGAACTTCAGCGGCACGAAGATGTCACCCGGTCCGGGGACCTCCACCTCGGGCACGGCCTGCTCGCACGGGTACCCGCGCAGCTCGTCCAGGAGCTCGGCGAGGCCGGCGTCGGCGGTCTGGGTCACCTGGCGCCGCAGCCGGCCGAGCAGGTGGGCGCGCCACTCCCCCAGGTTGAGGATGTGCGGCGCCATGCCGTCCGGGTGCAGGGTCGCGCGCAGGACGTTGGTGGTCAGCTCGGGCGGGATCCCGGCGACGAACAGCCCCACCGCGGCATTGGCGTCGACGAGGTCCCAGTTCCGGTCGACGACGGCGGCCGGGTACGGCTCGTGGCCCGCGAGCAGCTGCCGCACCGCCCGCCGGACGGCGTCCAGCTCCGGGTCGCCCAGCGCGGTCTCGGTGTAGGCGGGCGCGTACCCGGCGGCGAGCAGCAGCCGGTTGCGTTCCCGCAGCGGGACGTCGAGGTGTTCGCCCAGCCGCAGCACCATGTCCCGGCTCGGCTTGGAGCGGCCGGTTTCCACGAAGCTGAGGTGGCGGGTCGAGATGTCCGCCGAGATCGCCAGATCGAGCTGGCTGATCCGGCGCCGGTCGCGCCATTCGCGCAGCAGCTCCCCGACGGGCCGCTGCCGCGCCTGCACCATGGTCGTCACGCGAGCGACGCTACGGCGAGCACGGCGTGGCGGCCATTACTTCCGGGGTAATGGCTCGATCTCCGCGCCGGCCGGGCAAAAGCCCTCCAGGCGGTCCATCAGCTCCAGGACGGCGTCGCAGGGCCGGATCGTCGGTCCCGCCCGGGGCGCCGTCGGCGATGAAGTCCAGCGCCGCCCCGCACCCTCGCAGCAGGGCGGCCTTGGTGACACCGGCCGCGTAACCCGCGGTCGCCACGGCTTCGAGTGTGTCCCAGGCCTGCGCGACGCGGGCCGCGGCGACCAGGTCGCGGACCAGGGCCGGGGCCGCGGGCGGCTCGGCGTCATTCGTCATGCCCGGAGTGTGCCGAGCCGCGGCCGGGGCGCGCCACCGGATTCCGCGGCCGCACCGGCATTACCTCTCGCGTAATCGACGGGCCGCCGCTCGTCCGCCAAAGTCGATCCCAGCACCGGATGACGGCGGAACCGTTGTCCCCCAACCGAAGGAGTCACCATGACCGACGTCCGCAGCCTCGTCGAGCGGTACCTGGCCGTCTGGAACGAGACCGACGCCGGCAAGCGCCGGGCGCTCGTCGCCGACGTCTTCACCGAGACCGCCGGTTACACCGATCCGCTCGGCGCCGTCACCGGGCACGACGGGATCGACCGGTTCGTCGCCGGGGCCCAGGAGCAGTTCGGCGGCCTGACCTTCAGCCTGCCCGCCGAGCCGGACGCCCACCACGACCTCGCGCGCTTCCAGTGGTACCTCGGCACGCCCGGTGCCGAGCCGGTCGCCATCGGGTTCGACGTCGTCGAGCTCGAAGACGGGAAGATCGCCCGGGTGCACGGCTTCCTCGACAAGCTGCCCGGCTGAAACCGTGGGGGCTCCCCACGCGGGAGCCCCCACGGACTCCCTAGCTCTTCAGCGCGCCGCGCCAGCGGACGGTCGGGCGCAGCTTCTCCGGGTTCACCCGGTGCTTGTTCGCGCCCACGATGTCGAACATCGACTCGATCAGCGTGTCCGACAGCAGGTGCGGCTCCAGGCCCAGCCCGACCAGCCCGGTGTGCTTCACGTTGTAGTAGTGCTCCGGCGCCTCGGTGCGCGGGTTCTCCAGGTGCTCGATCTGCACCGGGCCGGGGAACCGGTCGGCGACCAGCTCGGCGATCTCGGCCACCGACATGCTCTCGGTCATCTGGTTGAACACCCGGAACTCCCCCGGCTCGGCGGGGTGCTCGACGGCCAGGCGGATGCACTCCACGGTGTCGCGGATGTCGATCAGGCCACGGGTCTGCGCGCCCTTGCCGTACACGGTCAGCGGCTGGCCCAGCACGGCCTGGATGACGAACCGGTTGAGCACCGTGCCGAACACCGCGTCGTAGTCGAAGCGGGTGGCCAGGCGCGGGTCCAGCGCCGTCTGCGGGGTCTGCTGGCCGTACACCACGCCCTGGTTGAGGTCCGTCGCCCGCAGGCCCCACGCGCGGCAGGTGAATTCGATGTTGTGCGAATCGTGGACCTTGGTCAGGTGGTAGAACGAGCCCGGCCGTTTCGGGAACAGCACGCGGTCGGAGCGGCCGTTGTGCTCCAGCTCCAGCCAGCCCTCTTCGATGTCGATGTTGGGCGTGCCGTATTCGCCCATCGTGCCCAGTTTGACCAGGTGGATCGCCGGGTCGATCTCCGCGATCGCGTACAGCAGGTTCAGGTTCCCGATCACATTGTTGTGCTGCGTGTACACCGCGTGTTCGCGGTCGATCATGGAATACGGCGCCGACCGCTGCTCGGCGTAGTGGACGACGGCGTCCGGCGCGAAGTCACGCACCGCCGCGAACAGGAACTCCGCGTCGAGGAGGTCGCCTTCGTAGCTGGTGATCGCCCGGCCGGAGACCTCGCGCCAGGTCGCGATGCGGTCGGCGAGGGATTCGATCGGGACCAGGCTTTCCACGCCGAGTTCGGCGTCGTACCCCCGCCGCGCGAAATTGTCGAGAACGGCCACCTCGTGGCCTTTGTCCGATAAGTGCAGCGCGGTCGGCCAGCCCAGATATCCGTCACCGCCGAGAACCAGCACACGCATTGTGCCGCCTTTCCTGCTCGTTTACGCCACACGAACGCTATAGATCACGTGCTGATGAAGACCTGGCAATGACCTGTGAATCTCCTATGCATGAGGGGGTCGGACGGCGGCGCGACCGGCCCGCGGGGAGGATGGGGGCATGACGACCGTAACCAACGGCGTGCGGCCCCGCACGGCGGACGAAACCCGCCATCGCGGCTGGGCCCGCCTGGCGCGCGCCGCGACGACGTCGGTCGCGGCCACGGTCCTCAGCCAGGTCGTGCTGCTCGCCGTCCTCGCCACCGGCGGCGCCGCTTCGCTGGCGAGCACGCTGGCCTGGGCGGCCGGCGCGGTGCTGAACTTCCTGGTCACCCGCCGCTGGGTGTGGGGCCGCACCGGGCGCCCGCGCGTCCGCCGCGAACTGCTGCCCTACCTCGCGGTGATCGGGCTCGGCGGGCTGGCGTCGATCGGCCTGACCACCCTGGCCGGCTCGCTGCTGACGCCCCTCGACCTGCCGCACTTCTGGTGGGTCGTGCTCGTCGACGGCGCGTACGTGGCCAGTTACGCGCTGGTGTTCGCCGTCAAGTTCACGCTGCTCGACCGGTTCGTGTTCGGCCGCGGCGCAGCACGTACCCCCGCCACCACGTCCCGGTCATGACCCGCGCGTAGTTGGCGCCGTAGACGAGGCTGCCGCCCTTCTTGCTCTTGCCCGCCTTGCGCAGCCGCATGCTCATCGGCAGCTCGGTGACGCGGGCGCCGCGCGCGGTGACGCCGAGCAGCAGCTCGGACGACTGGTACTGCGGCTCGTTCAGCGGGACCGAGCAGGCCAGCTCCGCCCGCATCGCGCGGAAGCCGAACGACGTGTCGGTGATCCGCCGGGCCGTGAGCACCGACGCCAGCGCCGCGAAGACGCGCACGCCGAGCCACCGGACGCGGCTGTCGGCTTCCTCGTGCCCGAGCCGCCGGGACCCGGTGACGAAGTCCGCGGTCCCGTCGACGACCGGCCTGACCAGGGCTTCCAGCTCGCTGTTGTCGTACTGGCCGTCGGCGTCGGTCGTGACGACGTACTCGGCGCCGCCTTCGGCCGCGAGGTGGTAGCCGAGCCGCAGCGCGGCACCCTGACCGCGGTTGCGCGGCGCGACGCAGACATACGCGCCGTGCGCTTCGGCGATCGCGGCGGTGTCGTCGGTCCCGCCGTCGACGACGACGAGGACGTCGACCGGCATGCCGAGGCACTCGTCCGGCATCTTCTCCAGCACTTCGCCGATGCCGCCGGCTTCGTTGTAGGCGGCGATGACGACGGTCAGCGGCGCCAGTTCCAGGTCGGGGTGGCGGCCGCGGAAGTCGTCGAGGGCGCCGGAGTCGACGTCGTCGGGGAAGGCGGCGAGCCGCTTCCGGCTGGCCGACGTGAGCGTGGTGAAGCCGAGCGCGCCGGCGACCGGCAGCAGCACGAGCGCCGGGATCTGGTAGCGCCAGGAGAACTGGAACACCGCCGAGGCGAACAGCAGCAGCAGCCCGGCCGACGCCGCGAGCAGGGCCCCGGCCCGGGCCCGGTCGAGGGGTTTCTTGCGCCGGAACACCGTCAGCAGGCCGAGGAGCGCGCCGATGCCGAGGACCGCGCCCGGGACGTACCCGCCGCCGAGCTGGTAGTCGCGCAGGATCTTGGCGAGGGGCTGGTCGACGCTCGCGACGACGCCGTCGTTCTGCAGCGTGACCAGGTCGATCAGGGACTGGTCGGCCCACTGCGGGTAGGTCGGCTGGAACTGCCAGCGGTCCAGGGGGACGTCGGTGGGGTCCTGCTCGCGCGTCCAGGCGAAGCTCTTGGCGAAGTCGTCCAGGATCGCCGCGGCGACGTCGCCGGGCTGCTCCTTCAGGACGTCGATCGCGAACTCGTGCGCCAGCGCGGCCTTGTCCGCGCCGGGCGGGAGCGGGCCGGGCCAGTTCGGGTCGAGGTCGGCGTGGGTGTAGTTGTCGACGAGCCGGGTTTCGCGCGGCTCGGCCGGGCAGAACACCATCAGCGCCGGGTCGAGGTGGAGGTTCGCGCAGTCGGCCACGGCGGCGGTACGGCCGTAGAGCATGTTCCCGGACGGCCCGGTCAGCCCCCACTTCCCGGTCTCCGCGTGCACCCGCGCCGAGTACGGGACCAAAACAGCGAGGAGCCCCAGGAGGCCGGCACCGGCCCGCCGCCAGCCCGCCCAGTGCCGCCAGGCTCCCCCGGCGACGACGAGGAAGACCAGCAGCGGAACGGCGAGGGAGATCCCGATCAGCCGGGTCAGCACGCCGAAGCCGAGCAGCAGGCCCGCCGCGCCGGCGCGCTTCCAGCCGGGGGTGCCCCAGCCGAGCAGGAGCCACAGCAGCCCGAGGAGGACGGCCTCGAACGTCACCTCGGACATGATGTTCTGCTCGATCTGCAGCTGGTAGGCGTCGAGCAGGACCGGGGCCGCGGCGAGCGCGCCGACCCACGGGCGGCCGCCGAGGCGCAGGACCAGCGCGTACAGGCCGATCGCGATCAGGACGCCGCCGGCGTGCTGCACCGCGGCGACCCAGGCCAGCCCGCCGACGGCGAGCAGCGGCCGCAGGACCAGGTCGTAGCCGATCGGGTCGAGCTGGTCGGCGCGCAGGGCGTGCAGGTTGTCGAGGTAGCGGAAGGAATCGATGAACAGCAGCGCCGGGCGGTAGGCCAGCCAGGTCAGCACCCGGAGGGTGATCGCCGGGACGAGGAGCAGGAGCAGCAGCCAGTGCCGCCGGAGAAAAGCCTTCACTGGTTCGCGAGGCCGGAGAAGTACTTCCACGCCGTCGCGAGGCCGTCGGTCAGCGAGACTTCCGGCCGGTAGCCGATGGTCTCCGCGCTCGCCGAGACGTCGACGACGACCGCGGGCATCTCCCCGGCCGGGGCCTCGACGTGCTCGACCGGCAGTTCGGCGCCGGTCACCTCGCGCACGGCTTCGACCATTTCCAGCACGGACACCGAACGCCCGGCGCCGACGATCGCGCGGCCGGAGTAGCCGCTGTCGAGGGCGAGGAGCACCGCGCGGACGACGTCGTCGACGTGCACGAGGTCGCGGCGCTGGCGGCCGTCGCCGTAGACCTTGACGCCGCCGCCGTCCAGCGCGGCCCGCATCATCCGGGGCACGAAACTGTCCTTGTGGGACATTCCCGGGCCGTAGACGTTGGTGAACCGCAACGCACACGTCGTCATGCCGTACGCGCCCGCGTAGCCCGACAGCAGCATTTCGCACGCCGCCTTCGTGGCGCCGTAGGGCGTCAGCGGGCGCAGCGGCAGGTCCGGGGTGATGGTGGCGCCGCCGACGTTGCCGATCACCGCGTTGGTCGAAGCGAGCAGGAAGTTCGGCACCTCGTGGCGGCGGGCGAGTTCGAGGAGTTCCTGGGTGACCAGGACGTTGTCGGCGAAGGTGTCCTCGGGCAGCTCGACCGACTTCAGCACCGACGTCAGCGCGGCGAGGTGCACGATCGCCGCGGTCTCGCGGGTCACGGCCTGCTCGCGGACGGCCGCGTCGCGGAGGTCCCCGGCGACCACGCGGACGCCGGCCAGGTCCTCGGGGAACGGGACCCGGTCCACGACGGTGACCGGGACGCCCCGGTCGCGGAGGGCGTGCACGACGGCCCGGCCGATGAAGCCGCTGCCTCCGGTCACGACCACGGACGTCCGATCAGGACCGTGCCCACTCACCATGGGCGTCAACCTACCCGCCGTTCCTGTGTGCCCGCGCGATGGCTCGCTCAGGCGAACGCCTCCGGCGGCGGGCAGGAGCAGACCAGGTTCCGGTCGCCCGCGGCGCCGTCGATGCGGCGGACCGGCGGCCAGATCTTCGCCGCGGCCGGGCCGGCGGGGAACACCGCGGTCTCCCGGCTGTAGGGCCGGTCCCACTCGCCGGTGACGCACCGGGCGGTGTGCGGGGCCTGCCGCAGCGGCGAGTCCTCGAGGGGCCACTCCCCCGCCGCGACCCGGTCGATTTCCGCGCGGATCGCGATCATCGCCGCGCAGAAGCGGTCGAGTTCGGCGAGGTCTTCGCTCTCGGTCGGCTCCACCATCAGCGTGCCCGCGACCGGGAACGACATCGTGGGCGCGTGCAGCCCGTAGTCCGCCAGCCGTTTCGCGACGTCGTCGACCGTGACACCGGTGGCCTTGGTCAGCGGCCGGAGGTCGAGGATGCACTCGTGCGCCACCAGGCCTTCGTGGCCGGCGTACAGCACCGGGTAGTGCGCGGCGAGGCGGCGGGCGATGTAGTTGGCGTTGGCCACCGCGACGAGCGTGGCCCGGCGCAGGCCCTCGGCGCCCATCATCCGGACGTACGCCCACGAGATCGGCAGGATCGAGGCGCTGCCCCACGGCGCCGCGCTGACCGGGCCGACGCCGGTGGCCGGGCCGGCCGCCGGCTGGAGCGGGTGGTTCGGCAGGAACGGCGCGAGGTGCGCGCGGACGCCGATCGGGCCGACACCGGGCCCGCCGCCGCCGTGCGGGATGCAGAACGTCTTGTGCAGGTTGAGGTGGGAGACGTCGGCGCCGAAGCGGCCGTACTGGGCGACGCCGATCAGCGCGTTGAGGTTGGCGCCGTCGACGTACACCTGCCCGCCGGCGTCGTGCACCGCCGCGCAGACCTCGCCCACGGTGTCTTCGTACACGCCGTGCGTCGACGGGTAGGTGAGCATGATCGCCGCGAGGCCGGCCCGGTGCTCGTCCACTGTGGACCGCAGGTGGGCGAGGTCGATGTTTCCGCCGGCGTCGCAGGCGACGACGACCACGCGCATGCCCGCCATCACCGCGCTGGCCGCGTTGGTGCCGTGCGCGCTGGCCGGGATCAGGCAGACGTCACGGGCGTGCTCGCCGCGGGAGCGGTGGTAGGCGCGGATGGCGAGCAGGCCCGCGAACTCGCCCTGGCTGCCGGCGTTGGGTTGCAGGGAAACCGCGTCGTAGCCGGTGATCCGGGCGAGCCAGGCGCTCAGGTCGGCGGCCACCTCCAGGAGCCCGGCGGCGTCCTCGGCCGGCGCGAACGGGTGCAGGCCGGCGAACTCCGGCCAGGTGACCGGCTCCATTTCGGCGGTGGCGTTGAGCTTCATGGTGCACG